>JALWLM010000241.1 GCA_027084145.1 Crocinitomicaceae bacterium
TTACTTTTGTTAAGATTACTTCTTTTTTCATATTTTATATTTTCGCAAAAAAACAGGTTTTGAAAAGTGAGTTTTCCACATATACAAATCCGTCCCCCCGAGTGCGAGGCGCTCGGGGGCGTGCTTTGAAAAGTTTTAATAATGTCTTATTTAAGCATTCTCGTCAATTCACGGCGGATTTGCGCTCTTAGTTTTACAAGTTCCGGAAACTCGTAAAAGAACAAGATTTTCTGGTCTATTACATATTGTGTACTTGTCGATATTAGTCTTAAAACAAAGTTTGCAAAAGATTCGCTCAGATTTTCTGTTGAATCAGTAGTTGTATATTTACCCGCAAATAAATATAAACATAAGTAATTAAACCAATGATTATTTACACTCTAGAGTAACTTTAGGGGACCAATCATCGTCCCAGCTGAAACCACTTGCAAATGATGCACATCGTTTGCCTACAACCTGGTTGTAAAAACAAATATTAAATTCCTTATTATTTTCACATAAATAAGAAGAAGGATTCTCACCCTCTATTGTTACTTGTGGCGACCAATCATCGTTCCAATAGAAACCAGAATCATTCAATGATGTGCATTTTTTACCGGATATAGGATTAAAAAAACAAATCTTAAACTCTTTGAGATTTGAACATGATGCGCCTGTTGACAATGTGGTCAAAGATACTGTTGGCGACCAATCATCGTCCCACCAAAATCCATCATTATCTAGTGATGCACAACGAGCACTGTCAAAGCAAACTTGTATTTTGCAAGGAGAACTGCCACATGTCGGCTCACCATTGTTCCATATTATAGATTCACCATCTTCACATTTTAAGCAATTAATTTGATTTTCTCCCCAACTTAAAACACTTCCGGGGGTACATTTTTCAGATGTCGGCAAAATATTATACAAATACTCAAAATTCTCCGCAATCTCTTTCGCGGGAATTACTTTTCCCGTATCAATCCAATCCGTCCCGTGCCATACGGCATTCCAAGCGAAGGTGATTCCCGCCACTAAGCTAAAACCGATGACTAAAGACAAAGAAATGTTTTTTAGTGATTTTGTTTTTCTCAAGATTTTTTCTTTTTTCATATTCTAATTTTCGCAAAAAAACAGGCTTTGAAAAGTAAGTTTTCCACATGTGCAAAGTCGCCCCCGAGCGCGAAGCGCTCGGGGGCGTTTGCAAAATCCTTTAGTTAATTGCTTACTTAAACGCTCTTGCCAATTCGCGGCGGATTTGTGATCTTAATTTTACAAGTTCCGGAAACTCGTAAAAGAATAAAATTTTCTGGTCCATTACATATTGAGTATTGCTTGGCTTTGGCTTTAGCACAAAGTTTGCAAAGGTTTCCGCCAAATCCTCTGTCGGGTTTGTCGCCGCGTAGTCGTTTACAAATGCGGTCTGCTCTTTCATGAAATTCTCCTCCGCTCCGGCCTCCGGGTCAAACTTTCCTTCCCAGAATCTGCTGTAGAACTTGCCCAAAATGGTAGAGTTGTCAGCGCAACCTTCGTCAACCGTGTAGCCGTCGCACATCTCCGTTTGTTTCAGAGCATCGTTATTTAAGAAAAGAATATGCCCAAACTCGTGCACCAGTGTTGCCACAAGCTCTTTTTCATCCGAGCCGGAGTTCATATTGACAAATATATCCCACTTTGATGTATCACCCGCGCGAGTCGGCGTTACAAAAGCAAGTCCGTCTTTATCTTTGTGATACATTAGGATAAGACGATTTACATTCTTGTCAGAGATATTTGCAGGCAATATTTTTTGCACAAGAGTTCTAATTTTTTGCGCCTCAGTATTATCTTTACCGCGCAAAAGTTTGTACTTTTCCCCTTTCTCTATGGAGTATACCGCCAAGGCGTTGTCAATAAGAGCCTGTCCTTCCGAATCTTCGGCTTTTAATTTGTCCGCTTCTAAACTTTTGTTGCCTGCCGAGAAGTCCATTTTCTCAAGCTCGGCATCAAGCTCCGCCTCTTTGGCGTCACACTCTTCCTCACTTTCACATTCAATAAAGCATACATTTCTTTCAGCATCATATTGCTCAAGTTTTGTACAATCCTCCGGCCCGTCAACTTCAGTTTCTATAACAAAACCGCTCGCGTTATCGCTCGGGTTCTCTGCTGGCGCGCCTGCCTCTTGCAAGCTCAATCCAACTATCAACCAGCCGGCAAAGAGCAGAAGAATTAATATTGCTAATCCATAAAACACTTTTTTCATAAAAATCTTTTTAATTTATAATACGGCTATTGTAACATGTAGTATTACTGCGTCAAAAAAGATTTTATAAAGAAACAATTATTTTGTGTGTCAAGAACAGAATGGTCAATATCATCACAAATACAACTATGTAATTTGTGGTTTTCTTATCAAGTTTGTATACTATTTTTCTGCCGATTAGTATCCCGGCTAAAATAAATGGGAAAATGTAAATTAGCGGTTTCAAATCCGGTATGGTTAGCTGGTTTGTGGCTAGACGAACTATTGTTGCAAGCAAAAAATTAGACGCGCCTATAAGGGCGGTTGTACCATGCACTTGCGCCAAGTCTAATCCTTTGCTATATAAATAACTGTTCCTTAAATCACTTCCAGCCAGACCCGCACCTTGAAGAAAGTCAAATTGAAAAAGCCATTACTACTGTAATGTAACAAATATTGCAACCATTTTCTACTTTATTCTAAGTGCTCTCATTATTCTCACATCTGTTTGCTCCTCGGGCAACTTATCAAAAAACGCAAAGCTTGGCATGATAGAGATTGTGTAAAAATTTCTGCTTGCCAAGAATTTATCAAAGTGTCCACCACCGCGACCTAAGCGCGCGCCATCTTTGGCAAGCGCGCGGGCGGGAACGATTATCACCGCACTATCTTTTGGCTCAATTGGAAACTTTACCTCCCCGCTTTGTTTGCAATAAACTACCCTTTTCCCCGCAATTTCTAAAAACTCGCCAAGCAAAAGCTCGTCTTTAAGCGCTTTGTATGAGAAAATCATTTCCGCATCTCTTACCTTTTCATCTTTTAAAATCCTTTTAATCGCTTTTTGAGACAATTCTTCAATCTCTTTTCTACTTAAAGCGTTCCATTTCTTTTGGACTTGTTTTCTGATTTGTTGTTTTTGCATTTGCTTAATTGTAGCAAATTTAAAATTTGAAAACTTTCTTTATTGATAATTTTGGCTTTTCAATATGTTAAAATGCCCATATGAATTATATTTTCTTAGACGAATCTGGCGATTTAGGATTTAATTTGAACAAGAAAAAGACAAGTAAGTTTTTTGTAATTACCCTTTTGTTTGCTGAAAACAAAAGACCAATAGAAAAAGTTGTCCGTAAAATTCACTCTGAACTTAAAAAGAAACACAAGCGAAATATTGGAGTATTGCATGCGGTTAAAGAAAAGCCTTTGACTCGCCAAAAGTTACTAAAACGGATTGCAGATAAAGATTGTTTAATAATGGCTATTTATTTAAACAAAAGTAAGGTATACACAAGACTGCAAGATGCAAAGCAAGTTCTTTACAATTTTGTTACAAACATTTTGCTAGATAGGATATTTACAAGAAAAATTTTACCTGCAAAGCAAAATATAACCCTTGTCGCTTCAAGAAGAGAAACTAACAAATTTTTAAACTTAAACTTTCAAAATTACCTGAACCAACAAATTAACAGCAGACACGGAATAAACATAAAGGTTGAGATAAAAACTCCACAGGAAGAAAAATCTTTACAAGCGGTTGATTTTATAAGTTGGGCTATTTTTAGAAAATATGAATACGGAGATGAAAGTTATTACAACTTAATAAAGAGTAGAATAATTGAAGAAAACCCTCTATTTCCATAAAAGCAAAGCCCCGTGCGCTTTTTGAGCAACCTTCCGGAAGCCCGCGCACGGGGACTTACTTGCTGTTGATATAATAATATAGTATTTATGTCTTCTTTGTCAACCACAGCTGTGGAAAACACTAGCGAATTTATTCACACCTCAAACTTCTCAAAAATTTTACGAACCGAACCTATTTTTGGCTTTTGTGTCAGTTTTAAATTGAATTGTTAAGGTGATTTCTTATATTGTTTAAGCCTTTCAATAAACCATTGACCAAATGCTTTATATAATTCGCGCACCCATAACACTATTTCATCATCTAAAAAAAGACTTTCAAACCTACTATCATTATATTTTTTCTGAAAATGAAAAACACCATTTCTATATCTTTTTAACAAATTCACTTTATTAGTATCTTGTAATAAATTATCGATTTTATCGTCGCAGAGTTCTAGTTTTCTCCATCCTTCAATCACAACATACAAGAATCCATACCATATAGACATATACATAATTAATTCTATTTCATCTTTTTCTGTTCTATTATTTTTACTGAGTATATCAT
>JALWLM010000242.1 GCA_027084145.1 Crocinitomicaceae bacterium
CATATTACTTTTCATATGATGATGTGTTTTTTATAAAAAGTAAAAGTATAAAGAAAGCATACGGTTTTTTTATAGGAACTACTTTTTCAGGAATCATAGGGGTTGGATTTTATCCAATATTAGGAAATAGAGTTTGGTGTAGATTTGGTTGTCCCATGGCAGGATATATGGGGATTTTTCAACGATTTAAATCCAGATTTAGAATTACAACTAATGGGGGACAATGTATTTCATGCGGAAACTGTTCTACTTATTGTGAACAAGGAATAGATGTGAGAGCTTATGCTCAAAAAGGAGAAAATATAATTCGTTCAAGCTGTGTTGGATGTGGAATTTGTGCAGCAGTGTGTCCAAGAGGTGTCTTAAAGCTTGAAAATGGTCCTGAGAAAGGTCGCTTTGAAAAAAATGTAATTCATTTGGATAAAGACGGTAAGTTTAGTGTTGACTTATAAAATATTGTCAGAGGAAATTTTTTACAGTAAAAAGTAAAATTTAATGAAGTCTTACTCACATATTCGACCTTTAGCTTTTCCCGAAAGGTATTCTTCATCAATTGACTTTAATTCTTCCAACAACTTTTCCGAAGGTTTTTTATTTTGTAAATCAGATAAATCAGGTTGTCCTGCATCTACCCATGCAGTGTACCAAAAAGAGCCGACACTTGCAATGGCATTTTTTAAAATTCGTTCAACCATTCCGTTGAGTCTTCGATGGTATTCTTGAGAAAATTCATAAGAATAAACCCTCACTGTTGTATTACCTCTTTTTTCAAAGCTGTATTTTTTGTCAGTTCCTAAATCTTTTGTAACCTCTATTTCAAACCTGAAAACAGAATCTAAAGCAAAATGAGCTGTTTGAAGCGCCTTCCAAATATGTTCATTTGTATTTTTAATGTATTTCGACTTTCCTACAAAATAATCATAATTTTCAGCATTGATTTCAACTAAACGACTTTCCCATAAACCATGAATTCCTTTTTGATTCGTTAATTGTCCGTTATAATTTTCCGTTGTATGTAAAGGAACATGGGCGTCACCGATATAATGACCGATATCTGCCGAATATTTAAGAATTAAATCAATGTTTTTCGCTTCAAATGCTCGCTGTAATTTCTTTTTCATTAATAAAACATGCCATGGTACAATACCATAAGTTTGCAATGTGTCTTCTGAAAATTTTTGAACAGCATCATTCCATCTTTTAGGTACAATTTCAAATGGATTTTCACCGTCTTTTGCATAATGATCAATATCGATATAATGCCTTGGTGCTTCTCCTTCCACAGCGTATCTTCTTTTATCAGGGTCCACCGCATGTTCAGTAAGATACTCGATGTGTTCTTTGTAGAAACCGAACATTTCAGGAGGAAGGGTAAAAACAGCTATTCGATTAATTCTTTTATGTCCGAAAAATCCCCAACGCTTGATAGATGATTGCTTCTCGTTCCAACCAATTAAAAAAAGAGGTAGAGCAATTAATGTTGAGAGTATTATTGTTTTTTTATAATTTAACCAATTTCCCATCTTTTAGTATTGGAATGACATCTGTTTTGTTTGGTGTGAGGCAATACTTAATATCCTCATTTAGGTTTAAATTTTTAAGTCTTCTTCTATGCGAACTTGATTTGAGATATCCCAGAGGATTATCCCATGCAGATAAATATAAGTATTTTGCCGCAATAGAAGAATCTTCTTCAGAAGTAAATTTACCTGTTCTAATCAATGTATCACAAATCACCCCTGCACATATGGTGTCTTCAAGATTAAATTTGTCCTGCCATCCGGAGCAAAGACAAAGAACATTTTTATCTTGTTCAATAAGCCATTGGCTTAAAGCATCAACGTTTAGAAGTGCTCCAATTACAACTGTAGGAGCATCCGAAGCGATATTTATGGCTCTTGTTCCATTAGTTGTGGAAAGAACGACATCTTTTCCTTTAAATTCTTCTTTCATATAAGAATAAGGAGAATTTCCAAAATCAAACCCTTCAACGATTTGACCTTTTCTTTCTGCTCCGACAAGAAATCCTTTTTCCTTGTAAGATTTAGCTTTCTCAATGCTTGAAACAGGAATAATTGAACGAATACCATAGTCGAATGCTGTACATATTGCAGAAGTGGCTCTTAGGACATCTATAACAACAACAATATCATATTCTCCTTTGTAATATTCGTATTCACCGGGAGTAAGACAAACTTCAACTCTTTTTCTGGAACTCATTTATTGATTTAATTTTTTGTAGTCACTCAAAAATTGCTCTAACCCTTTGTCTGTTAGAGGATGATTAGCTAATCCTTTGATTGCTTTTAATGGACCTGTCATTACATCAGCGCCTATTTCAGCACAATGAACAATATGCATAGTGTGTCTTACAGATGCAGCTAATATCTCTGTGTCAAAAGTATAGTTATCGTAAATATGACGTATTTGTTGGATAAGAGAAAGTCCGTCTGAAGATATATCATCTAAACGTCCTAAGAAAGGGGAGATGTAAGTTGCTCCGGCTTTAGCTGCAAGAATTGCTTGTCCGGGAGAAAAAATAAGCGTACAATTAGTTTTAATTCCTTTTGAAGAGAAGTATTTGATAGCTTTAATACCCTCAAGAATCATAGGTACTTTAACAACAATATTTGGATGTAAGGAAGCTAAAACTTCTCCCTCTTTAATAATGCCTTCGTAATCTGTAGCAATCACTTCAGCACTTACAGGACCATCAACAATATCGCAAATTGTTTTATAATGTTGGAGAATACTTTCTTCTCCGGCAATTCCTTCTTTCGCCATCAATGAAGGGTTTGTTGTTACTCCGTCGAGTATACCCAAGTCATTTGCTTCTTTGATCTCATTGAGATTAGCAGTATCGATAAAAAATTTCATTTGTTTTAAGTTTGATCGTTTACGAAAGTACTAAAGTTTTATGGAAAGCGAAATAAATTATTTATAAAAAAAGAGGGGCAAGCGACTTGTATCGCACCGCTACAACCTCTTACCTTTGCTGCGTTCCCGCCCTGGAGGATTCAGAGGGAGCTGGTCGTACAAGACTTACCCCGATGCAAAAGTAATTTATTTTTGTTTTCATTGCACATATATTTGATTTTTATTTTCAAAAAATGAAGATTAAATTGAATTTGATTATTTTCGAGGCATGAAAAAAATAGCATTACATTGGAAAATATTGATAGCGATGCTTATCGGTATCATGTGGGCAATTTTATCCGGATATATGGGGTGGAATCAATTTACTTCAGATTGGATAAATCCATTTGGAGTTATTTTTATTAATATCTTAAAGTTTTTAGCAGTTCCTTTAGTCTTATTTTCTATCGTTACGGGAGTAGCAAATCTGGGTGATCCTTCAAGATTAGGTAGAATGGGGGCTAAAACATTAGTTATGTATTTGATAACAACGATGTTTTCTGTTACAGTAGGTTTAGTTTTAGTGAATTTATTTCAGCCCGGAAAAAGTTCAAACCCTGAAATAACAAAAATACATCGATTAGAGTATGAATTATGGGCGCAAGAGAATGGAGTTCCCGTTAAAGATAATAAGAGATTATTAGACAAAGTTAGTCCTGATATTATTGAAAAAGTTCGTTCTAAAATATCTTCTAATTTGGAAAAAGAAGAATATAAAGCGATTCTTAAAAAGAATGTAATTAAGAATCAGGCTGTAAATAGAGGACCTCTACAACCTTTGGTAGATATGGTGCCTAGTAATATTGTAAAAGCTCTGTCTGATGGGAAGTTGATGTTACAAGTTATATTTTTTGCTTTATTTTTTGGTATAGCAATGATTTTGATGCCTAAGGAGCAAACGGCGACAGTTCGTTCATTTTTTGAAAATATGAATGATATTTTTATTAAGATGGTCCATATTGTAATGGATTATGCTCCTTTTTTTGTTTTTTGTTTAATGGCAGGGGTATTAGCGAAATCTGCGGATAACTTGAATGAATTGTTTGAAGTTTTTAAAGCTTTAGGGTCTTATACTCTTCTTGTTTTTGGAGGCTTGATGTTAATGCTTTTTGGGTTTTATCCTCTATTGTTAAAGGTTTTCCGTGTACCAATTAGTTATAAAAATTTCTTTAAAGGATTGAGTCCTGCTCAATTTTTAGCTTTTTCTACAAGTTCGAGTGCGGCAACTTTGCCGGTAACGATTGAATGTGTTAATGAAAATTTAGAAGTCCCTGAAAAAGTTACTGACTTTGTTTTGCCGATAGGAGCGACAGTAAACATGGATGGAACGTCATTATATCAAGCTATCGCAGTGATTTTCTTAGCACAATACCATGGAGTTGATTTATCAATTGTGCAGCAATTAGGAATTGTGGCTACAGCAACTTTAGCATCAATAGGAGCAGCAGCAGTACCTAGTGCAGGATTAAT
>JALWLM010000243.1 GCA_027084145.1 Crocinitomicaceae bacterium
AGAGTGTAAAGCCTCAATTGATTTTGAAGCTGTATTTGAGAAGTTTAGAAAATAGTTACAAAAACGCCAAAAGCGAAGCTGTAACAGCCACATTCAAAGATTCAACTCCTCGTCTCATAGGAATAGCAATGGAGCTTGAACTTAAAGCCTCTACTTCTTTGCTTACTCCCTCACTCTCATTGCCTAAGACAAAAACATTTTTTTCTCCATACGCTTCATCTTTATAACTCTTTTTTGCATGAGAAGATAGAGTATATATTGCAGTTGAAGCCTTTTTAAACTCTTCTAAACTCTTTGATAAATTTTTCTCTATTAACAGAAAATGTTTGTGCTTGAGTGAATAGGGAAAGAATTAAAATCAATCCTGTAAAAATAAATATTCTCATATCTTATTATTTTTTTAATCCAATGATTGCCCACCCTTCTTTTTCTTCGGTTAAAAATGATTTTAATCCGTGTTTTTGAGCATCTGCAACTAATTCACCTACGTCTGTAACGAAAAAACCACTTAATAGTAACATTCCTTCATTTTCTAAAAGATTGACATAGTTTTCCATGTGAGAGAGCAATACATTTTTATTAATATTGGCAAGAATCAATCCAAATTTTTCTTCTTTTACAACATCTATATCACCACACCTAACTTCAATATGATTACAGTTATTTCTTCTTGCATTCTCTTTTGCATTTTCCACTGCCCATTCTTCAATATCTGTCCCCAAGATCCTCTTTGCCCCCAATTTTTCTGAAACAATCGATAGAATTCCTGTTCCTGTTCCTACATCTAATACATCTTCAGGAATGTGATTCAACTCAAATAAAGCCTTTGTCATCAACCAAGTCGTCTGATGATGACCTGTTCCAAAAGACATTTGTGGTTGAATAATTATTTCCATTCCTTTTATTACTACTCCTTTATGAAAGGGAGCAATGACTGTTGCGTAATCTTCTACTTGTACCGGATGAAAACCTTTTTCCCATTCTTCATTCCAATTTTTCTGAGGAATTAGGTTCTTTTCAATAGAAAAAGTAAAACCTTTTTGTTCACTTTCAGATAATGAGGTTTTATCACAAAGTTTTTTTACATCTATATCTTGCTGTATATATGCTAAAATTCCATTTTCATCTTCCACAAAAGAATCAAAACCTAATTTGGTTAGTTCTTGAATTAATATTTCATTCCAAGGAAACTTTGGTTGAAGTGATATTTTAAATTCAAAAGTATCCACTATTCAAAAGAATTTATAATTGTAGTAAAATCTTTTGCATTTAAGGATGCGCCTCCAATCAATCCTCCATCCACGTTTTCACAAGCAAATATTTCCTTTGCATTTTGAGGCTTGCAACTTCCTCCGTAAAGAATAGATACACTATCTGCGATTTCTTCACCGTATTTTTCTTTTAACCAAAATCGAATATTCTTATGCATTTCCTCAGCTTGTTCTGCTGTTGCCGTTTTACCAGTTCCTATGGCCCATACCGGCTCATATGCAATAATTTTATTTTTTATTTTGTCCTTTGGCAAGTGAAATAAAGACTCTTTCAATTGTCTGCTCACATATTCCATTTCTCTTCCACCTTCACGTACTTCTAAGGGTTCTCCACAACAAAAAATAAAATCAAAATCCTCCTCTACCGCCTGATTTACTTTCGCCTTTAAAACATCATTGCTTTCCTTATAATACATTCTTCTTTCGGAATGTCCAATTAAACCTATGCTTCCACCTACACTTCTAATTTGAGAAATTGCTATTTCTCCTGTATAAGCACCTTTATCCATCTCTGAAAAATTTTGAACTCCCAATTCCAATTTTGTTTTTTCAGATAATGCTTGTAAATACAATGTTGAAGGGAATAATATTACACGGACATCTTTATCTAAGTCTTCTTGATCAATGCTTTCCACTAAGTCAATCGCCTCTTTTAGCGATAAATTCATTTTCCAATTTCCTGCTACAATCTTTTGTGCCATATCATAAATATTTTTTTATAAAAACTTCCGGTTTAGGTATCAATCGATGTGGATTTTTTTCTTTTACTACACCTTTTTCAATCACCAATAACGCAGGATTTGATCTTGAAATAGCTTTTAATTCTGTTTCATCATTGACAAAAACAGCTACATCAAAATCATATTTCTTTTTAAATTGATGAATCGCCTCTCTTGTTGCACTTGTTATCATTATAAAAGGAATCCCTCTTTTCTCTACTTCTTTTTCTATTGCTTTTAATCGCTCAATATATTTCCAATTAGCTGTTTCCAAACTCTTAACAGACAACAATATGATTTTATCTGCTGAAACAATAAAATCGCGTACACTAATTTCTGTTAGATTAGGATCTATCATTTCCATTGTATCAACTACAACATACCCCGATTCATTATACGCATCAGGTGCATATTCCGATAGAGGCACTTCTATAGTGGTACTGTCCTGTGTATTCATCAATTTTAATATCGGTACCTTTGCTTCCTCTAATTTTTGTTGTACAACTTTCAGTTTTTTCTCATCTTCTGAAATTTCAGATACTGCAATAAAAGGGTTAAACTGTTCTGTAATAGACGGTATTTTTGTCGGTACAATTTCTTTTTGCGTCATACTCACATATTCCCAATCGGAATTTTCCCATATCTTAGATTTTGTATATTCCTCCGATGTGGCTAAAAATTCTTTTGTTTCTCCTGTTTTTTTATTCTTGTAAACTAAAACATTTTCATAGACCCCTTGTACTCCATCATTCATTTTTTCTATAAGATTAGAACCTACTGCATAAGCTCTATAATCTTTTAGAGGTTGATACATCAAAACATAGGTTGTCATAATCAATGTTAATGCTGAAACAAAGATGAACACCAAATAAGGTCGCTCTTTTTCACGTAAAATAATCAATGAACCTAAAATAGCCACTGCTCCGAACAATAACGGAAAATACCATCCAAACACCCAAGAGAAAAATAAGATCACCAGCAAACTACCGGGAATTATATATTTATTTTCGTCTAAGGTATTTTCTTTTGTAATTTTAACCGCAGCTAAAATCCAAATTAAAAAATAGACTAAAACAATATCCTTCCACAAAGATTCATTGGGGCTTAGTGATCGTCCTAACGAACCTTTTAATGCATCGCCAAAACACCCGCAATCATCTACACATTGCGGTTGTTTCATCTCGTCTATCACTACTTTCTCATCATTTTTAGATACGATTTTTACTCCACTATCTTTTTGTTTTACTTGCTCCATTTTCATGGAAGCAACAGGGTCAGTCAAATAATAAGTATCCCTATCAACAAATTTTGAAGAAGAGTCACAATTTGCCGTATGCCATGTCAAAAAGGTGAAAAACAACATCATTAAGAGCGATGTTATTGTTGTAAACTTCATCCAACGACCAATAATGAGTAAAACACCCAATACAATTTCGATTACACATATCAAAACACTCAGTTCCAATGCATAATCCATAAAAAATTCTAATGAAAATGAAGGATCTCCTAACCATTCTTTAATTCGATAAGCTAAAGCTCCGTCTTCAAAGTATTCTTCCAGTTTGTAAGAAAAACCTATTGGGTCATTTGCTTTTACCAGTCCTGAAACAATAAACAATGAGCCTACCAATACTCTCAATACTGCAGAGAATAATTTCTTTCCTTTGAAAATAATAAAACCTCCAATAGAAGAAATCAAGAAAACGAAACCTAGAAACCGATACAAAGTATGACTTTCCTCAAATCGTTCATGAAATCCAAGTACGATACAAAATACTCCTGCAAAGTTCAATAAAACAAAGAGCATATTTAAACCTAAAGAGTGACCTTCGTATGTTTTTTCTATTGTTTTCATTTTGTCTGTGTTTTTTCAGATAGTTGTATTAAAGCAAATACCGCATAATTCAACATATCAAAATAATTTGCATCTATTCCCTCACTAATGATTGTAGCTCCATCATTCCCTTCTATCTGTTTAATTCGATGTATCTTTTGAAGAATCATATCAGTTAATGAACTGACTCTCATAGAACGCCATGCTTCACCATAGTCATGATTCTTTTTTTGCATCAATTCAAAAGCTTCTCTTGCATACTTATCATATAACTCTAATGCCTTTTCTGTAGATAAATCAATATCTTCCAAATCTTCTTTCAACTGAATTAATGCTATAATACAATAATTTACAATTGCTTTAAATTCATCTTCAATCGATTCTCCGACTTTATTTTCCCCTGTCTCTTGTATCGTTCTAATTCGATTTGCTTTAATAAATAATTGATCTGTCAGTGAACTTGGTCTCATAATTCTCCATGAGGTCCCGTAATCTTTTGTTTTTTTCTTAAAAATATCCCTGCAAAGATTTATTACCTTTGTATATTG
>JALWLM010000244.1 GCA_027084145.1 Crocinitomicaceae bacterium
AAAAAATAAAAAAAAAGAAATACCGAATGAAGATAAAATCAATCAATTAAAAAATAAATTTAATAAAGGAGAATGAAGATTTTTTGCATTGGAAGAAATTTTAAAGACCATGCTAAAGAAATGAATGCAGATATACCAACCGATCCTGTATTTTTCTTAAAACCCGATACTGCTATTCTAAATCAAAAAACATTTTTCTATCCCGATTTTTCTAATGATATTCATTATGAATGTGAATTAGTCATCAAAATAGACAAAGTAGGGAAAAATATTAGTGAAAAATTTGCTCATAAATACTATTCTAAAATAGGATTGGGAATTGATTTTACAGCTCGAGATTTACAAACAAAATGCAAACAAAAAGGATTACCGTGGGAAATTTCAAAAGCGTTTGACAACAGTGCTGTTATTTCTAAAAATTTCCTTGATATATCTGAATTCAATACCAATAACATCTCCTTTAAGTTAAAGAAAAACGATGACGTTGTACAAGAAGGAAATTCAAGTGAAATGATATTTTCCTTTAATCGAATTATTAGTTATCTCTCTAAATTTTTCACCTTAAAGCAAGGAGACCTTATTTTTATGGGTACTCCTAAAGGTGTTGCCCCCGTAAATATTGGGGATCATTTAAAAGGATATATCGTAGATACAGAAATGTTTTCTTTAGAAATAAAATAGAACTACTTCCCTACTCCTTTAAATATAATTAACAAGGTGTAAAGCATAATTTTAAAGTCAAGAGCTAACGATCTATTTTTTAAATAAAGTAAATCATACTTCATCCTATCTAACATTTCGTCTATTGTTTCAGCGTAACCATATTTCACTTGTCCCCAAGAAGTAATTCCCGGACGTACAGAGGTCAATTGCAAAAACTGTGGTTCTATCTTCATGATTTGATCAATATAGTATTGCCGTTCGGGTCGTGGTCCAACCAAAGACATTTCCCCCTTTAAAACATTCCAGAATTGAGGAAACTCATCTAATCTTGTCTTTCTCATAAAACGACCTATTTTCGTGATTCTAGGGTCGTCAGATGAAGAAAGTTGAGGACCGTGCTTTTCCGCATCAATATACATTGTCCTAAATTTAATAATCTTAAAAGGTTTACCCTTTCTTCCTATTCGTTCTTGTAAAAAGAATATCGGGCCCGGAGATGAAAGTTTGACCAAAATTGCTAAAACAATAAACACAGGTATCAATACGATCAAAGCAACTAAAGAAACAATAATATCAATTAAACGTTTCACTACTCGTTGCCATGCAGGCATTGGTTCTACCTGAACATTCATCATTAAAGCACCGAAAATATTACTCATCTTTACGCTTCCTGAAAGAATATCATAAACATCCGGAATTACATTTATTTGAATTTCTCCTCCGGATAAACCTGAAATAATACGTTTAATCTTGCCGAAATCTCTCTTTTCCAATGCTATAATCACTTCTTCAACCTCGTATTCTCGAATAATACTTTCCAAATTATTAATTGTTCCTAAATGAGGTAATTTTCCATCCATTTTATTGTCTTCCCCATTTGCATAAATAAAACCTATAAAATCTTGCCCTGTTCCTATTGGTAATTTCAACACCTCATCATAAATTTTAAGGGCTTTTTCACCACCTCCAATAATTAACGTTTTAAAACCTGCTGTCCTTTTATGGATTTGCTTAACAATCCAAGTGACATAAATAAACCTAAATAATAGCGTAAATGAAAAGTGTGTTAAAAACAAATAGGAAAACAATTCGTAATATTGATTGTAGTGCTTAACTGCATCGTCTAATAATAACAAGAAAAACAATACTGATGTACCTATTAGAGACGCAGAAAAGGTTAATACAATAATCTTTGTTCGATATAACCTTCTGGCATCAATATAGGTTCCTTGTAACAGATAAATAAACAACCAAAATAACGGAATCAATGTAATTCCCAGAAAAAAACGTCCTGTAAATACTAAATCGAGTTCTTCAATGTAAATTTTACGTAAATAATAAAAACACGCCCATGATAAGATAGCAGTAATCCAATCAATCAATATTAAAATGAAGGTCGTTGTCTTCTTTTTCATTGATTAAAAATAAACCGCTTTAATATTGTCTATACAAATAATTCCTTCTGAATCTCCGTCATCCAATAAAGCATCAAAAGAGAATTCATAATATTGTGCATTCGTCATTCCCGAAACAACCTCTCTTAATTCAATATATATTTTTTTCCATTTTACTTCGGATGGAGATTGTGGATTTAAACGAACATTCGGATTTTCTTGAACCCCATCTATTCCTATTCCCAATAACCCACTAACCACCTGATTCGTATTATAGTAATCTATCTCTAAATAAACTTCCTGTCCTTTAGGCAAAGGCATATTGATAGAACCATTATTAAAAGTGGTAGAGGCTACCCAATTATCTTGACTTTGATTTAGGACAACTTTTAAGAATTTGTTTTCATTAATCTGAGGATTGATAATTGATGCATCACTAACTACCATAAAATTTGTTGATGAATTCGGTCCATCTACTAATTTCACTGTCACATCTTCAAAATCTTCAATATTAAACTTTGTTTCTTTATAGTATCTTGTCTTAGGATGAATTGTCACTGTCTGATTCTTTACTAAAACGACATTTTCCACATACGTTTCTACAAATGGATATGCTTTTTTTGTTGCTGATATACCATTATTTTTTATTGTGGGAAAAATCTTAATTTCTGCATTTCCCTCTGCTAAAACAGGAATTTTAACAGGCAATTCAAAGATGCCCAGTAATTCATTATTAACATACACTCTTGCATCCGTAAAATTATGCGTTAGAACTCCCGCGGAATTTTGTGCATTTGGATTAGCTTCCAAGGTCCAAGTCTCTATCTTTACCCAAGATGGGTCAGGAATATCTTTTATACAAGATGTAAGTAATATAAAAATTATACTAAATTGTAACAGGTTTTTCATTTCCTCTTTTTGACTTTAAATATAAAACGAGCCTATATTGATCTTATTGTTTTTCCGTAATGGTAATTGCATTTTGTTGTACTTTTTCTACAATTTGTTGTGCCACATTTAAAGCATCATAACCGTCTTCAATAGAAACAACAGGTCTTGTATCGTTGGCTATTGCTTCATAAAAACTTGATAACTCCTCTTTTATTGCATTGATTTCAGGCACAGAAGGTTTATCAAATAAAATTCGTTTTTTAGGTTTTCCATTTCCTAAATCAAATACAATATCAAAAGGTCCCGGCTCTCCTTCTATTGTTTCCATTTGTACCACTTCCATTTCTTTTTCCAAGAAGTCAACACTGATATAGGCATCCCTCTGAAAAAATCTTGACTTCCTCATATTCTTCATCGAAATTCTTGAAGCGGTTAAATTGGCAACGCATCCATTATCAAATTCTATACGAGCATTAGCAATATCAGGAGTATCACTCACCACTGCCACTCCCGATGCCGATATACGCTTCACTCCCGAATTTACCACACTCAAAATAACATCCAAATCATGAATCATTAAATCCAAAACAACCGGAACATCACAACCTCTAGGGTTGAACTGAGCGAGGCGATGTGTTTCTATAAACATTGGTGTATTGATATAAGGCTTTGCTTCTTGAAATGCCGGATTAAACCGTTCTACATGCCCTACTTGAACTTTAACCCCCGCTTCTTCCGCTAAGCGAATCAAAGATTTTGCTTCTTCAACGGTTTCGGTTAGTGGTTTTTCTATAAAAATATGTTTACCCTTTTTTAAAGATTTAGAAGCACAATCATAATGAGAAATCGTAGGGGTTACAATGTCCAAACAATCTACTTCTTCAATTAAGCTTTCTATAGAAGAATAATGCTTAATTCCAAAATCTTCTGCTACTCTTTTAGAGACCTCTTCGATAGGGTCATAAAATCCTACGAAGTCAAATTTATCCGATAATTCCAACAGTAACCTTATATGAATCTTTCCCAAATGCCCTGCACCTAAAACACCTATTTTTAACTTTTCCATGATATCTTTTTAATTCTCAACAAAAATAAGTCAGATAGAAAGAGTTGTGAAATTATTTGTAATAAGATTTTCAACAAAAGACAAATAAAAAATCCCTCCGGTATTCGAAGGGACTTTTAAAATTTTTATCTGCAAATTATTTTGTTGCAGCCCATTTTCTAATTTCAGTTCTAAACCAATCATCAGCGGCATCTGTCCATTTGAAATTATCACGGATATACTTCATTGTATCTTTTTCAATATCTGTATAACTTCCTCCGTCTCTAACCGCTTCAAATAACTTTTCAGCATCTGCCATTGAGATTCTTCCACCACCTCCTCCTGATGTTAATGAGTCTCCTAATT
>JALWLM010000245.1 GCA_027084145.1 Crocinitomicaceae bacterium
GCTTTTGCCAGACCTATACCTGAAACTTTGTTTACAGAGTTTACACCTGTTACCGGAGAAAAAATAAAAGGGACAAACATCACTCGGTATATGGCAGGATATTTTAATAATTCGGAAAGGGTTTTGGAAGCAAGAAAAGCGATACGGGATTTAGGGTATTCAGATGCTTTTATTGTCGCCTATTGTAATGGAGAACGGATTGGTTTTGCAGAAGCTAAAAGAAGAGAAAAATTAGGGATTTGTATTCCTAAACGTTCAGAAGAATTAGTGATTGAAGTAGCGGAAAATATTGCAAAGGAGTTGGATATTGAACCACAAAACACCGTTAAGGAAGTTCCCGAGTATGTTTATCACCTACAACCGGGGGCGACAGATGCCGATCCGATAGAATTGACACAGGGTTTATTCTTTACGGTCCAAATCGGTGTATTTAATCGTCCTGTGAGTGATGAGGTTGTAAAGAATTTACCGGAGATGATGACGGTTAGATTACCTAATGGATTGATTCGTTATAATACGGGGAAATTCGATGATTTGGAATCCGCAAAAGAGCGTAGAAAAGAAGCCGTGAAACGAGGAATTGAAGACGCTTTTGTGGTTGCTTATTACAAAGGAAAGAGAATTAGCATTGCAGAGGCAAGACGTTTATTAAAAGAACATGGGGAAGAAATTTTAGAGAGTCATCAACAGAAAAAAGAAGAACCTGTTATCTCGGAGGAAGTTAAGAAAGAATTGAAAAAGATGCCTGAGGTAACATCGGAAATAAAGAAAAATGTTTCCCTTCCCACCCAAAAATATTATCAAATAGTAACAAAGAAAACATTTCAAACTTTCCCAAGAGATATTTTAAATAGATACAATACAGAAGGGATGTTCTATTATGATAAAAAAGATAAGCGGGTAAAATCATTTATATATAAAAATGAATTAGACTTGCCAAGAGTTTGGAAATTCTTAGATGACATTGATACCTTAACTTTTGTAAAAGAAGACGTAGAAGGAAATACCCCTGTAATCATTGCTGAAATCCCTCAAATGAGTATTCCTGGAGATTTAATGGATTATCTACTTAGGTTACCTTATCGAAGAGAGGTGATAGAAACGGAGAACGGCTTAGAATTAAAGATTTATGGCATTGAAGAAGAAAAACGTCCATTTATTTTAGATAAAATTCGTAAATTAGGGTTGAAGATAAAACAAGAAGATGAGTAGAGAAAGAGAAAATGAACCTGAAAAAAAGCATGAAGTCCTTGTTGATGTTTTGGAAGAGACGATTGATATTAAGGATTTAATTCTTCACAATGATGATTTTAACACCTTTGATTTTGTCATTGAGTCATTAATTGAAATTTGCGGACACAATCCTATACAAGCGGAACAATGCACGATGATTATTCATTATAAAGGCAAATGTGCAGTAAAAAAAGGCACTTTAGAAGAATTAATGCCAATGCACCAACGATTTTTAGAGAAAGGCATCACATCAGAGATTAAATAATAACAGCGAAAGATTTGTTGAAAGAAAAAAACGTCTTATATTTGCGCTCGCAATTGGCCTCGTAGCTCAACTGAATAGAGCACTTGATTACGGCTCAAGAGGTTCCAGGTTTGAATCCTGGCGAGGTCACTAAGAAAGCAAAGCCCGACACTTAGTGTCGGGCTTTATTTTTTTCCAATCGAACTGAACGAAGTTCAAGTGAGTATTGGAAGAAAATAAAGCATCTTATTACGAAGTAATAAGGGCTTTGCTTTCGGAATTCGGAACGACACAGGATGCCCCGTAGGGGAATCCTGTCGAGATTTTATTAGGGGACGCAGTTCAAGTGAGTATTGGGAAAAAGGACCTATACTATTTTTTAGATTACTTAGCAATAGCTACATTAATAAAAACAGGAAGGTGGTCGGAGTACCCTCCCAGATATTTCAATCCGCCATACATTCTTTTAGGAACAATGTTTTCCTTATAAGTTGTTAAAATAAAGTGAGGAGAATAAATCGTTCCGCTTTTTTTACAGACATAAAAACCTTCTTTTTTCAATGCATTATTGGATACCATGATATGGTCTAATACACCCCATTCGCCTCTGTAATTATGGCTTCCGCCATATTTTCCTGATTTTTTTGTAATCATTGGTCTCATTTTCTCTGAGATGATCTTAGGAGCTTTATTCTCAGGATGGTCATTAAGGTCTCCCATAAAAATAATTTCTACATCAGGTCTTTTTTGTGTTATTGAATCTATAAAATTTTTAGCAGCGTATGCGGCAATAAGTCGTTTAGGTTCACTTTTTAACTGTCCACCTCTTCGGCTGGGCCAATGGTTGACCATAACAATGATTGTATCTGAAGCGATTAAAAATTCTCCCCATACAATATCTCTTGTCTTAGAATCGGGAGAGAGTAAATCAAAGCGTATTTTTCCGGAGTTGAGAAGTTTGCTTTTAGTTTTATCATATAGAATCGCATTATCGATACCCCGTTGGTCCAAACTTTCAAAATGAACGATCTCATAATGTTCTTTCATACTTCCTACATCGATAAGATCCTTTAGAACTTTGTTGTTTTCAACTTCACAAAGTCCTAAAATCATTGGATGTTTCAAAGAATCCAAAACTTGATTAATGTCTTTTAATTTCTTTTCATATCGTTTTTGATTCCAGTTTCTTTTAGCGGTAGGTAAAAATTCATTATCGTTTTTATGAGGATTATCGATGGTGTCAAATAGGTTTTCGATATTGTAAAAAGCGATTCGTTCACATTTTTTTTGAGAAAAAGAAATTGAAAAATGGAATAAAAATAGTGTAAAAAAAAGTTGTTTCATCAATGAATTATTTAACATGAAAAATTACTTCAAAGGTAATACCAAAAATAAAATAATGTAAAAAAGCACTTAATATTTGCATGAAATTTGATTAATTGTTAACTTAATCATTTGAAATAAATAAAATTTAAAAGAAAAATCAATAAAAATAAAAATAGAATTAAGTTTGTATTTAAAATATAAGAGAACATGAAACATATTTTAGTATTACTATTTGTGATGATTTTCACAGTTTCTGCAAATGCTCAAATTTCGTTTAATGCAGGGGCTACAATGATAAAAGGTTTTAGAGCAGGCACAGATCCAAATTTCGGGTTTCATTTAGGAATGGAGTTCCCAAGAGATGATTTTTCATCATTTTATGTTCGATATACATTGGGATTGAAGCAATATGCAAACGATTCTGTAACGAATATTCAGTTAGACCCGATTAATGATCCTTTTTTACCGTATGCTTCAACAACAGCTATTCCTTCTATGAATTACCATATTATTGAAGGGGGAAACAGGTATTACATTGGAGATGGATTTGATTTTGGATGGGGAGGATATGGCGGTAGTAGTTTTTTAATTATGATTAATCAAGTAAAAGCCAAATACGGATCATTTGACGAAAGTAAATATAAAATTGCCGATTTCTCAAGAATGGAAGGTACTATTTTGAGTTTGGGAGCAGGGCTAAACGGAGGAGTAAAATATACAGACCCTAGAATAGGCTCATTTTATTTTGATGTAGGACTTTCTTACATGTTTTTTGCTCAATCGAATCATCCGAATGTTTATGGAGGATTGTATAGTAGTTTAATATTCTCTTTTAATTTAGGATATCGCAAGGATTTAATTTGGTAAAAACCGGTAGTAAAACGGATTTTGAACAGTTAGAATGTCCGTTAATATTTCTTCCATATTCCGGTAGCGTTTTTCAATGGCTTCTTGAAGTAAAAAGTCAACTTCATCAGTAGGAAGTTTGTTCGGAGGAAGTCTGAATTTAGGTTTTGAACTCATCTTTTGAAGTATTGGATACAGTTTTTTGGGAATGGAGCTGTGATTAGGCAAAGGATGAGTTAATTGAAGATTTGTATAAATACTTGGGTTAGGATGATATAAAGGAAGTTTTCCCGCATAAAGTCTCCAAATCGTTATGCCTAAAGAGAAAATATCAGATGCTTGACACGCTAAATGGAGTCGGTTCAATAAAACTTCAGGAGCAGCATACCCTAAGGGGAAAAGAATGCCACGAGAAGTTTCCGGATGATTTTTATGAATAGCCAGACCAAAATCAATCAAATGAATAGAAAAATCATTAAGGGATCCGTCGATTAGGATATTGCCGGGTTTAATATCACAATGAACAACTCCTTTTTTCTCTAAATGAGAAAAAATAATTTGAATTTGTTGAAAGAATTGTTTTAGAAAAAACAGTCTATTGATTTTTTTGAGTTTTTTCCAATAATCTTCTAAAGGAATTCCTTCTTTGTAAGCTAAAACCAAAAAAGATTCATTAGGATTTTCATGATATTCCAGTAC
>JALWLM010000246.1 GCA_027084145.1 Crocinitomicaceae bacterium
ACCTATAATACTTTTTTTCTTCTAAGTTGTATTCCCAAGTAAATCTTTATTTATTTTCGCTTAAAAATGGGAATAGATGACAAATCAAAAGCAACATGTTTTTTTTGGAAGATTGGCAAATAACCACTTCACTTCTTTTATCGAGCAATATCAGAACAAAAAGAAAATTATTATTGTTGATGAAAACACGCATGAACATTGTCTTCCTTTTCTAATCCCTTCTTTTGATCAACTCTCAAATGCGGAAATTATACTTCTCCCTTCGGGAGAATCTACAAAAGATTTGATAATTGCTGAAAATGTTTGGTCTGTTCTTACAGAATATGAAATTTCTAAAAAGGACCTTATCATTAACCTTGGAGGAGGTGTCATTACAGATATCGGAGGTTTTATTGCCTCATGTTATAAACGAGGAGTAGATTTCATCCATATCCCCACCTCTTTATTAGGAATGGTTGATGCTGCAATTGGAGGGAAAAACGGGGTTAATTTCGGGGGGTATAAAAATCATATCGGTGTGATTCGTGAACCACTCGCTGTTTTTGTAGATACTGTTTTTTTAGAAAGTTTATCAGAGAAAGAATTAATGAATGGTTATGCCGAAATGATAAAACATGCGCTCATCTCTAATAAAAAGATTTATCCGAACATATTAGAATATGCAAGTCAGAAAAAAATCCCTCCGATAGAACTTATTGAGCAAAATACACAAGTAAAAATTGACATCGTAACAAAAGACCTTTATGAAAAAGGAGAAAGGAAGCTACTTAATTTCGGGCATACTTTCGGACATGCAATTGAAAGCGTTTTTATGGATGGTTCTAAAATTTCCCACGGTCATGCCGTTGCCATTGGAATGGTATTGGAAAGCTACCTTTCTTTTCTGCTAAAAAGAATAGACGAAAAAACTTTCCTGAAAATAGAGAAAGATATTTTATCGCTTTATCAAATGCCACAATTGACATCATCACAAATCAAAAAAATAAAACAGTTCCTAAGACAAGACAAAAAAAATACGGAAGGCAAGATTAATTTTACCCTTTTAAATGATATTGGAGATGCTTCTTTTGACAATTTTGTTGACGAGAAACAAATTAACAATGTTTTTTTTACCTATTTTGACAAATACTAATAAAATGGTAATTTGTTTTAAAAAAATAAGCAACTGTCAGAAATATTTCTTTCTGACAGTTGTTACATCGTTTTTTATGACGATACAGGCGTATTCACAGTATCAAATTGATTTTAAACTTAAGGATAGTATTAATATTAATATAAGTGAATTAGACTCTAATGACTTGTTTACCTCAGGTTATGGCATTCGGTTTATAGGTGACTTTTTAGTTGTATTTGTTTTAAAAAAGAATGTCATTTTTCAAATTAATTTGAAATCAAAGAAAAAAGGTGTCATTAATCTTGAGTATAGAAATAAAGCGTTCTCTGTACATCGGCTTTATTTATCTGAAGAAATAATAATAGCACAGAACTATGATAAAGAAAACAGGTTTGTACACTATTCTTGGGGTGGAGAAGTTTTAAAAGCAACAAAAATAAAACTCTTTTGGAAAAAAATCAGAATTGGCACCCCCTTTAGTTTCGAATACGATGAAGTAAATGATCTTTATTATCTACCAATTGAAAGGACTGGTTATAGGTTTTCTTCTTTAAAGAAGTGTAAAAAGTACTATCAAAGAGAAGGACTGATAGGGGTTTTTAGTAACAAAGGAAAACTTATCAGGAAGATTGGTTCTTACAGTCCGTTATATCATGATTGCATGCGCTGGTATAGTGATAAATACAGCTTCATTTTAAATAGTAATAATAAGATTATTTTATCGCAAGAGCTGGAGCCCGAAATATCGATAATAGGTTCCCAATCAAAAAAAAATATAAAAATTAAAGAAAATTTTATTACAAAGTTAGCTGCTGACCTTCCAAGAGTAAATTATGATTGTAATCGTGAGGAATATAACACAGCTATAATTGAGTCTTATTATTATTTTGCACCACGTCAATTAAACGACAGTATTTATATTAGGAAATATGTGCCAAGCTTTATTGACACTACAACACTAACATCAACTTATGATGCCTCATTAGTTAAAACAAATCGTTCCAATCAGTGTTTAGCTCCAAGTGTGAAAGAAAAAAATCAAATGACTATAATGAAAAATAAACCTAAGTATATGCAAATTTTTAATTTAAAAACAGGACATGTATATTATGATGGTCCCTCAAAAATTTATGGATATTTGCACGATCAATATGATAATTTCCAAAAAGGATTCATTTGGACAATAAAACTTACCAGAGACTCTATTACCCTATACAAATATTTGGTTATTACATCAAAAAATGAATAAAAGCTCATAACAAAGGTTATACGTAATGCAGACAATATGATAAATACGAACATAATATTAATGCTAAATTGAAAGTGTGGAGTTTCAAAAAACCGTACTACGCTTACCTGAACCGTAACATATCATAAATGAACCAATCAGCATTCTGTAATCAGAAGAACGTTGTTGCTTATTTAATTGACTTTTGGTAAAAAGCAAAAAAATCTCTTAAGATTTGGTCTCTGATACGTTGAAATTCTGCATGGATTTCTTCTTTTGTCCCTGTCGCTTCATCCGGATCTTCAAAACCCATATGGATTTTTTGTTTAACATATCCAACAAACATGGGGCAAATTTCTTTCGCACCTCCACAAACAGTTATTACATAATCAAATGATTGATCTAAAAATTGGTCTACTGATTTTGGGTAGTTTTTTGATAAATCTACTCCTAATTCATCCATAACTTTTATCGCATTAGGATGTACTCTTGCACCGGGTTTTGTGCCTGCAGAAACCACTTCTAATTGATCGTCAAAAGCTTTTAAAAACCCTTCTGCCATTTGACTACGACAAGAGTTCCCTGTACATAAAATAAGTATTTTCATAATGCATTTTTTTTATTACTTCATTTTTTTCTGTAGAAGAAATTTCTTTTGCTTCTTTCATTATTTTTAACCTCTCTTTTTTACTTGGGATAATAAAAGTAACTGTTTTTTCATTTAGCTGCAACAAGAAGTCCCACTATTTCTATTTTCTTGCATTGGTGGGCAGGGTACTGTTCCGTATGAGCAATAAACGCAACAGTCATTGTTTATCGGTTTCAAAACAGTCTTGCAATTTTCGCATTCATAGAAGTATTGACACGCATCTATTGGCATGTCTTCTTCTTTTTTATATCCGCATTTCGGACAAGTAATGATTGATTTTAATTTGATCTTCATGTTTTTTTCTTTCGTATCAATCACTGTTATTTTTAAATAATTATTTTTCTATTTGAAAAGCCATTTAACTATCTTCAACTTTAGTATTGAATAAGATGGATATTTAATATTCGGTTCTATCCAAGAAGGTTTATCTAATATACTTTTGTAGTGGGTAATTGTGTTAAGCCCGCCCTTACCATGGTAACTTCCCATTCCACTAAACCCAACACCTCCAAATGGAAGCTCGATATTGGTTAATTGCATGATGCTGTGATTCATTGCAGCTCCTCCGAAAGATATTTCTTTGAGAATTTTACTTATTTCCCATCTACTTGTTGAATAAATATAACATGATAACGGCTTAGGCTTTTGTTTTACCATTCTTATTTTTTATTGTAGTCAATTTGTTTAAAATTTTTACTGAACTGTTTTTTAATGTTCAATAAATTTATATCCGATTCCTTTTACTGTTTTAATGTATTCATCACCGATTTTTTCACGAAGTTTTCGGATATGAACATCAATTGTTCTGTCACCAACAACAATTTCTGTACCCCAAACTTTTTCAAGGATATCTTGTCTCGTAAAAACAAAATCAGGTTTTGAATATAAAAGAGATAGTAGTTCAAATTCTTTTCTTGGGAAATAAATTTCTTCCCCATTTTTAATGACAACGTACTTTTCTTTATCAATAATTAATCCTTCTGTTTTTTCTTCCTTGCTTGTGTTTGGTGTACTTCGTCGTAAAATTGCATTAATTCTACTGATAAGTAATCTAGGTTTTATAGGTTTTGAAACATAATCATCTGCACCGGCATTAAAACCGGCAAGTTGACTATAATCTTCATTCCTTGCTGTTAGAAAACAAATTAATATATTTTGAGTTTCTTTAAACCTTTTAAGGTTTTCACAAACTTCAATTCCGTCCATTTCCGGCATCATTACATCTAAAAGAATTAAGTCAGGATTGTATTTTTTTGCAATTTCAATACCTTCCATTCCATTTTCAGCGGTTAAGACATTGAAACCTTCTTTTTTAAGGTTATATGACAATATCTCTC
>JALWLM010000247.1 GCA_027084145.1 Crocinitomicaceae bacterium
GGAATGGAAATTATCGGATGGAGAATTGGTGGGAGAAGAGTTTGTGATTAATAAAATAGGAGATAGAATTAAAGTTGAAGATATGATGATCCATAGGATTGGCAAACATCTGGTTTACGAAGTGGGGGAGCACATTGATTTTACTGATACGACAACTCATCATTTAGCAATTCAGTTTGTTAGTAAAAAACGACAATTGAAATTTTATAATGTAGATAAAGATGTTCCTTATCGCATTGATTATAAGATATGTTTTTTAATGCCTAATAGATTAAAAATAAAAGTTTATAATGCTCCAAATCAAAAGCCGATTGTGTTAAAATTAAAACGGATGATTAATGAATTATAAAAAAGACCGCTCTGTAAGCGAAGCGGTCTTTTTATTTGTAGTTATTTTGAATTTTACTTGGCTAAAGTATCTTTTACGATTTGAGCAATAAGTTTTCCATCAGCCTTTCCGGCTAATTTTTTGGTTAATACCCCCATCACTTTACCCATGTCTTTAGGTGCTTCTGCTCCTACATCTTTAATTGTTTTTTCAACTTCTTGTCGTATGTCTTCTTCGGACATCATTTCAGGTAAAAATTTAGCAATAACATCCGCTTGGGCTTTTTCTTCTGCTGCAAGATCTTCTCTACCTTCTTTTTTGTAGAGTTCGTGAGTGTCCATGCGTTGTTTGTGCAGTTTCATTATTATTTTTGCTGCAATTTTATCTGTCACCTCACCACCTCCTGAGGTTGCTTCCAATAGTAGTTTGGATTTGATATCTCGAAGCGCCATTAGTCGTTCTTTATCTTTGGCTAACATTGCTTCTTTTATTTCTTTGCTTATATCATCAAATAGTCCCATAATTAATCTACGTTATCGTGTAAAAAAGAATTGTTATTATTTAACGTTGGTCCGTTTTTATCATTATTAATACTAAGTCGAGTGAATCCTGAATCTTCACTGGGGCTGGAAAAGTCAGGTTCAATTCCTCTTCTTTTAAAAGCAGGTTCTTTTTCCAGTTCAGAAACTTTTCCTGCTTTTTTGATAATTTGAGAAAGATCTTTCAAACGGGATAAATTACTTTCTCGTACTCTTTTGAAATCTTCTTTTTTAGGAGTTTCTTTTTTTTGATTTTCTATATCATTAACATCATCTTCAGTTAACTTTAATTTAATGATTTCTTTTTCTTCGTTGTTAGAAACTTCGTTTAAATCCTCTTCTTTTGATTGAGATGAACTTGTATTTGGTTGATGTCCGGAAAAAAGATTTCTCTCTTCTTCTGCTTTTGTTTCTTCTTGGACATCTTTTAATGTAATTTCTATATCATTATCTTCTTTTGTTTCTTTTTCGGAAGTTGAAAAAGAGACAGAAGAATCTATAGGAGAATTTAGTTCTTTCTCTATTTCTCTCGGTTTGTCAATATTAAGAGGTTCAACGACTTTTTGCGGAGCTTTTTCATATCCTGTAATAGGCTGTGATTTGAATCCTGTAGCAATAATTGTCACTGCTATTTTCCCTTCTGATAGATTTTCATCTTTTGCATGTCCAAATATGACTTCCGCTGTTTCTCCTGAAACTTCTTCAATATAATCTGTAATTTCAGTGATTTCATCCATGGTAATTTGATGATTACCATAAGTAATATTTAACAAGCAATATTCAGCTCCTGTGATATCATTGTCATTTAATAAAGGACTTTCCAGTGCGCTTTGAATTGCTTTTAAAGCTCTATTTTCTCCTTCTGCCTCTGCACGACCCATAATTGCTACACCACTGTCTTTCATTACGGTGTAAACATCGTTAAAGTCAACATTGATAACTCCTTTAATTGAGATGACTTCTGCTATTCCTTTTGCTGCCGTAGCAACGACATCATCTGCTTTAGCAAATGCTTCATTGATAGGCAGATCTCCTGTCATTTCTCGTAATCGCTCGTTATTGATAACAATTAGAGTATCAACGCTTTCACGCATTTTTTCGAGTCCTTCAGCTGCTAGTCTTCTTCGTCTTTTTCCCTCAAAATGGAAAGGGACTGTAACTATTCCTACTGTTAATATTCCTAGTTCGCGAGCAATTTTTGCAATAACCGGAGCAGCACCTGTTCCGGTACCACCACCCATTCCGGCAGTAATGAATACCATTTTGGTATTGTTTTCCAAATATCTTCTTATTTCATCGATATTTTCGATGGCAGCATTTTCACCAACTTCAGGTTTTGAACCGGCACCTCTTCCTTCTGTTAGCGATGCTCCTAATTGTATTTTTAATGGAACGGGTGATAGATCAAGTGCTTGTAAGTCCGTGTTACAAACAGCAAAACTGACACCTTCAATTCCTTGTCTGTACATGTGATTAACTGCGTTTCCACCACCACCACCAACTCCTATTACTTTGATGATGGATGTTTTATCTTTAGGTAAATCAAATTCCATGGCAATTTTATTTTAGTTGTTTGTATTCTTAGTTTTTGTCGTTTTCATCTTCCTCTTCTTCTAAGTCCATATCAAAAAGGTCTTTTATTCCCGAGAAAAAAGAACCGCTTTTCCCTAAAATATTATCAAATAATCCTCCCTTTTTCTTTTTTGAATTAGCCGTTCCTTTCACTGGCGGAACAGTCTCTTTAATCCCTTTAATTTTTCTTTTTTCTTCCTCTATTCCTTTCAACACTAACCCTATTCCGGTAGAATACATAGGGCTCTTGAGTATTTCTTTATTTTCGCTTGCAAGATGCTCGGTAGGATATCCGATACGAGTATCCATTCCTGTCATATATTCAAATAATTGTTTTATATGTTGCAATTGAGCACCACCTCCAGTTAATACAATTCCTCCTATGAGTTTATCACGTATTCCGGATTGTTGAATTTCATAATTAACCAAGTCAATTATTTCTTCCATTCTTGCTTGAATAATTCCGGCTAATGCTTTTAGTGTAATTTCTTTAGGAGCTCTTCCCTTTAATCCGGCAATACTAATAACTTTATTTTCATTTGTTTCTTCAGCAATTGCCGAACCGTATAACACTTTTGCTGCCTCAGCTTGTTTTTTTAATATTGTACATCCGTTTTTAATGTCTTCAGTTATGATGTCTCCTCCGAAAGGAATTACTGCTGTATGGCGTATTGTGCCTTCATGGAAGATGGCTACATCGGTTGTACCTCCCCCGATATCAACTAAAACAACTCCGGCTTCTTTTTCTTCTTCGGTTAATACCGCCTCGGAAGAAGCGACAGGTTCCAAAATAAGGTTTTTTACTTTTAGATCTGCTCGCTCTACGCATTTGTGAATATTTTTAATTGCAGTAACATTTCCTGTTATAATATGGAAGTTTGCTTCCAATCTTCTTCCCGCCATCCCGATAGGGTCTTTAATTCCGGATTCTGCATCGACGGTATATTCTTGAGGAATAACGTCAATGATTTCATCACCCGGAGGCATTGCTATTTTGTACATGTCTTCCACAATTCTGTCAATATCTGCTTGACTTATTTCTCCCTCAGGGTTTTGAACCATAAGCATTCCTCGATGTTGCAAACTCTTGATGTGTTGTCCGGCAACACCAACGTAAACGGAATTAATAGTAAGTTGACCGTCTAAATTATCTTGTGCTTTAGCAACGGATTCCTTAATGGAATTAATCGTTTTTTCGATGTTGTGTACAATTCCGCGTTTCACTCCTAAGGATTCACTTTTTCCTACGGAAATAATTTCAAGTTTTCCGAAATCATTTGTTACACCAACAAAGCAAGCGACTTTTGTTGTCCCTATGTCTAAACCGATTACTGCTTTTTTCTTTACCGTCATGGTTAAATTTTATTTTTCTTACAAACTACTTGACCTTTAAATTTCAAATTAATTTCTGAATATTTATTCCATCCCTCTTGTGCGATTGCCTCCTCATAAAAAATTTTCAGTTTTTCAAATTTTTCAACCACATTCTTTTTATTATCTGATCGTCCAAAAATTATTTTTTGATTTCCTACAAGTGGAATCAAAATGAAATCACCATTTTTTTTCAGATACACTTGCCCAATTAAAGCTCTAAATAGTGGTTCATTACAAACATAACTCGAAATTCGATAGATGTCATCTATTTTTCGAATACTTATTAAACTATCATTGTTGATAATTGTGGATACGGATAAATTGTCTTTTTTATCAGGTATAAATCCTGAAAAGATAAGGACTCTTGCGCTATGCCTGAAAGAAGTAGAAAATGTATTTCCATCTTCATCTAAATAATAGTTTTCGTTTTGTGTATTAAAAACACGAGCAATTGGTTTTCTTAGTGTTACCTCAATATTCCAAGAACCATCCAGATGTTGATATAC
>JALWLM010000248.1 GCA_027084145.1 Crocinitomicaceae bacterium
AATTCGATTTGCTTTAATAAATAATTGATCTGTCAGTGAACTTGGTCTCATAATTCTCCATGAGGTCCCGTAATCTTTTGTTTTTTTCTTAAAAATATCCCTGCAAAGATTTATTACCTTTGTATACTGTTCGTCTGTTTTATTCATTTCTATTATGCTCATTTCAAACGCTGAAAATACAAAAAAAAGGAAGATTATAAACATTAAAGTTAAAGATAAATTACTTGATTTGTCTTATCCTCTCGTCATGGGAATTATTAACACAACTCCCGATTCTTTCTATTCGGGGAGTAGAAAACAAAATATCAAAGATATTTTAAGTTCTGCGGAACAGATGATTGAAGAAGGCGCAACGATTTTGGATATCGGAGGATATTCCTCTCGCCCCGGAGCCAAAGACGTTGATTTAAAAGAAGAAATTCAACGAATAAAAGAACCCATATATACCATTAAAAAGCATTTTCCTGATATTTTAATTTCACTCGATACTTTTCGTTCGGAAGTTGCCAAAATAGGAATTGAAAATGGAGCCGATATCATTAATGATATTAGTGGTTTCCAAGTAGATCCTGAAATTATTGATGTTGTTGCACACTATCAAGTTCCTTATATTTTAATGCATATAAAAGGTACTCCTCAAACGATGATGAATCACACAGAATATAATAACCTCTTTTTAGATGTAGTACACTACTTTTCTTCTAAAATCAATCAACTCAAGAAAAAAAATGTACATGACATCATTATTGATCCCGGATTTGGTTTTAGCAAAACATTGGACCAAAATTATCTTTTATTCGATCATCTTAAAGAGTTAAAACAAATATTCGATAATTTTCCTTTGCTTGTAGGAATTTCACGAAAATCCATGATTTACAAAAAACTGAACATTACTCCTCAAGAAGCACTTCCGGAAACACTTCGATTAAACAAAATAGCATTAGAAAAAGGAGCTGATATTTTACGAGTTCATGACGTAAAAGAGCACATCGAATTATTCTCTCATTAGACATCTCTAATAGTTCATATACCTGTCTTTCTTCTCTTGATATATATCATCCAAAGCTACTAAAATTGCCGTTTCTTCTACATCTCCGAAATCGTCATTCACAGCAGTACCAAATGTTTTCATTGTAGGAGATAGGTTCATGTAAATATTAATTAATGGTGGAACAAACTCTCCTCTCTCCTTCAAAAAAGAATTTAAAATTTTATAACCTTCTTTGAAGTCTTTCCCTTCTAATAAGGATTTAAAATATACCTCATCATAGCCTTGTTTTAATGGATGAATAGGAGTTACAAGATTTTCATTATCAGGGAAATAGTATTTCATGAAATATAATAAAAAATCTCTCGCCTCTTTATTGTATGTGGGATACATGGTTACTTTACCAAAAAAAAATTTAATATCCGGATTGTTTACCACTATAGCCCCCAAACCATCCCAAATATTATCTAATGCAAATAATCCTTTTCTAGGGTTAACTGCAGGTTGATAGTTCGGTTGTACCCATGAACGACCGAGTTCAATCGTATTCGGTAAATATTTTTTTATGAATTGTTCATTAAACATGAAATAATGTCTTGTTGACAACAAAATCTCATCATCTAAAATTGCATCTTTACATAAAATATAACGATATCCCCCTATGATTTCTTGATCTTCAGGGGACCAGACAATTAATTGCTGGTAACCATTTTCTGAAAGGTCGAAATCATCCAAATCATACGATTTACCGGTTCCTCCACCTGAGTTTCTAAATGTAACTTCTCTTAACCTCCCGATTTCTTTAAGTACATTAGGTGCATTATGATAATTAACCGTATAAATTTCATTACCTCCTTTTCGAGTTGTACGAAGAAACTTATCTTTTGTCAACTCGTTCAATAATAACTCTCTAGGTATCGCTTCAATGATTTTTTCCATCTATTATGAATTTCTTTTTCAGCTCGTAAGTTTTTTCTTTAATCTTTCTAGCTATTTTAACATCACTTCCGATTTCTTCTAAAACTTTCGAATCAATCGGTTCACCTATCACAAAGCGAATGTGTTTTCCCCGTTGTTTAAACAATTCATCTGCAAGATACAACATTTCTATATTTGTCTTTATTCCTAAAAAAATACGGATTTTAGATAAATTATAGAAAAAATTAGATAATCCGCCATCAATATAAATAGGAATAATATCTCTTTCATATTTTTTTGAATAAGAAACAAAAGACTTTTTCCAAAGTAAATCCTTTATTTCTCCATTGATTTTTCGACTTACCAGCCCTGCGGGAAAAATGCAAACCACTTTATCTGAAGCATATAATTCATCTAACTTATCTCGTGAAATTCCTTTTTTCTTCCCCACTTTATTCACTCCGACAAACATCTCTTTCATTGCTTCCAAATTGAGCAAAATATCATTTACAATAAACTTTAGATCTGTTCTTCTTTCCTTTAGTGCATCGACTAAAATCATCGCATCCACACCTCCCAGCGGATGATTCATTACCAAAGTTACCTTTCCTTCTTTCGGAATATTTTCCAATCCGGAAACCTCGTAAGTGAGGTTCAAATATTTAACGACTGCTGTACACCACTTTACTCCTTTTAAATGTTTATGATCGGAAATAAATTGATTAATTTCATCTTGATGTAAAATCCGTTTCAAATAACGTAGAACAAATTTTGGTGTCCACTTTAATAAGCTCGGATTCTTTTGTCGAATCAATTTTTCAATATCAATTAACTGTTCTTCCATAACCGGTGCAAAAATAACAACATCTAAAAATCTTTGATGAAAACTTAATAATTTATATAGTTTATTTTGGAGGTCAAAATTTATTAGATCAAAGGATCATATTCAAATATTTGGTATTATTTTAGTACATTATTATATAAAAACAAATGATTCGATTATTCTTTATTACAATATCTCTCTTATTTACGTCTCTCTGTTTTTCCCAAATCAATGAAGGATTAACTCCCAAAGAACGGGCTTATTTATTTCATATTGTTAAAAAAAGTCCTATTCTCAATAATAACTTAGGTCGATTCTTCGATTATCAAGGTCCTGATATTCGTTTTCCAAACAAAAAGATCAATTACGACTCTGTTGAATTACTGATTATCAATCAACCTGAACTTCTAATTATTCGAAAAGAAGAAATTGCAAAATCATCTAAAGGACTTCTTGCTGAAGCAGCCAACAAAATGGCTTTATGGGAGTTGAATAAGATCTTGCTTGCCAAAAGAGACTCTGAAAAAGAATTAAAGCAATACAAAAATAAATATGGAAAATTTGAAAAATACCTTTTAGAAAAACTTCCGCCTTCAATGACAAAAAAAGTCGATGAAAAAACGGTTCCCATTCCTAAAATTAATGCTCTTCTCAACCCAAGCTTGACATTCGACGATAAATATATGTTTCTACAATCACTCCGTTTACCTACGGTAAATGATGAACTTCTCACATTAGAAGCTATTAATTATGCCATCAACCGATATGTTGAAGAACGTAGCTTTGAAATTTTTAAAGTATTAGGAGGAAAAGCCGATGATTACAAAAATGTCTTAACCGCAGCAGGAGATGGAAGCTCGACAACAGGAATGCTCGAAGAACGAGAAAAAAATGAAAGAGGAATTTGGAACAAAGGTCTTCCTAAAGCCGTTGGATTATTTCCATATCAAGTAAAAATTGTAGAAAAAGAACATCAAAAAAAGCGTAGAAATCCTGAAAAGATCGTTGAGCCTATGCGTTATTCTATCTTAGACTTTGAGACTACGGGTAAAAATCGTTATACCAATATTCATCTGGATGTTTGGGGATATAATTCAGAAAAGCAAACTACAGTTGTTATCGAAAAAAACGGTCTGAGTTATCATCTCTTCGGCTCTACCGACACTCGGTTTTTGTCTCCCGACTCATCTTTCTCCGGAAGCAAAACATTTCAAAACATTATCAATGATCTGGAATTCAATAAGATTGCGAAATTAGAAGAAATGATTTCCGGAAAAAAAGGATTTGATTACTGGATTAAACATTACCAAAAAAAGAAAGACCAAACTGAATTAAAAATAGAAAAAAATGAAAAAGCTTATTCCGATTTAGGATACTCCCCGATTACCACTAAAAAGAAAGCTCCAAAGAGAGTTAAACGATCTAAGAAAAAAGCAATTAAACAAGGAAAACAAAGCTTTGACGGAATGCCAAAAACTTATTCAGGCAAAAAGCAGAAAAGAAAAAGAACAGGAGGAATAAAAGTTGGCTCTAATAGATGAGTTATTAGATAAATCAATAGAGGAAACAATAAAAG
>JALWLM010000249.1 GCA_027084145.1 Crocinitomicaceae bacterium
AGGCTTAAACTTCGGGGGCTCAGACTTCGATTCTCCAATATTTGTATTTGGGTGGTTGAGGTACTTGCTTATAGCATTAGAAAAAGTACTGCCTAAAGTATCAGTCTTCGGGGGGCTCAGTCTTCGAGTGCCTCAGTCTTCGGGTGTCTCAGACTTCGATTCTCCAATATTTGTATTTGGGTGGTTGAGGTGCTCGAAACCACCCTTTTTATCTCTATACGCCATTGCTAACTCCGGTAATTTATCGAACTCTCCATTAATTAGAGCCTCTTTTTTTTTTTCTACTCCAACCTTGTACTTGTTTTTCTCTATAAAAAGCCATATCAATTCTTTGGTACTCCTCATAATAAACAAGTTTAACAGGTTGGTACTTTTTAGTATGATTAGCTCCTTTACCCGATTGATGTTGTGCCAACCTTCTTTTAATATTCTTCGTACTTCCTGTGTAATAACTCCCATTACCACACTCTAATATGTACATATATCCTTTACTCATATTATTTTATACTTATGGGCTGAGGCTCTCGAAGTTCACCTTCCCTTATACTCTATCATCTATTAAATATAAACAAAATCATTAAAAAAATACAAATCACTTTTTATTCTCTTTACGAATATCCTCTTCCGTCATTTTTTATTATTTTCACAAAAGCATAATAAAAACCATGAAAAACAAACTGGAAATAGAACATGTTGAGAAGTCTTTCTTTGGAAAAAAAGCATTAGATAATGTTTCTTTTCAGGTAAACGGAGGAGAAATTTTCGGTATACTAGGCCCCAACGGTGCAGGAAAAACCACTTTGATTCGAATTATTAATAGAATTATTGAAGCGGATAAAGGCGGCGTTAAACTAAACGGAAATTTATTATCCGATAAAGACTTAAAAAAAATAGGGTATCTTCCTGAAGAAAGAGGACTGTATAAATCAATGACCGTTTATGACCATTTGATTTTTCTGGGACGCCTGCGAGGATTAAGCAAACTAGAAGCAAAACAAAAAACAAATAAATGGTTACAACACTTTTCCATTGAAAGTTGGAAAACAAAACGTATAGAGGAGTTATCCAAAGGAATGGCTCAAAAAGTTCAATTTATTGGAACAGTATTACACGAGCCTGAGTTATTGATTTTAGACGAACCGCTTAGTGGATTTGATCCTATCAATGTCGCCTTAATCATGGAAGAACTAAAACGCTTCAAAGAAGAAGGCAAAATTATCATCCTTTCTACACACAATATGAGAAGTGTCGAAGATATTTGTGATAAAGCAATTCTCATTCATCAAGCAAAAAAAATAGCAGAAGGAAGTATTTCTGAATTAAGAACTGTAAATTATAATGATGTCTACGAAATTATTTTTAAAGGAAACATGATTGCCTTTGCGAACTCTCTTTGGGCAGGATTTGAATTACTTGACAAAACAATATTAGAAGACAATAATAAATTTAGAGTTACAGTTAAATTGCTAGGCAACAATAATTTTCATGATTTACTTAAAGTACTAATGGAATCAATAGAAATTGAATCCGCTAAAAAATACCTTCCTTCGATGCAAGATGTTTTCATAGAACTAACTCAAGAAAAAACAGAAAAAAATGCATAATAGTTGGTTAATCGCGTTACGAGAATTGAAAGAACGTATCCGTTCCCGCTCTTTTTTATTGATGGCGTTTCTCGGTCCTTTTATCATCTTACTTCTCACCTATTTACTATTTAGTTTTGGTGGAAACAAAGTAAAACATTGGAATGTTTTAATTGTTGATCATGGAGGTCTATTTGAAAACAAAATTATGCCGGGAAAAGATAAAGCCGTATCCTACTCCTTTTACAATGGTATACTCGAATTAGAAGAATTTACCAATAGAGAAGAATTTCAAAAATTTGACGCTTTTGTTGAAATCAATGAAAAAATATTTAAAAATAAAGTCGGATTCGTTTTTTACAGGAATACTCCCGACCCTAAAATGCAAACAAGAGTTAAATTTCAAATCGAACGACGTCTGGAAGAACTTTTAATTGAAAAAAATGGCAAAATACCTCTTAAAGAATATTTAAAAATCAAGCAACCGCTAGTACTTACATTTGCAGACGTGTATGACCCTAACAATCTCGCAGGAAATACACGAGCTTGGGTAGGTTTCTTCTTTGGTACGTTGATTTTCTTATTTATCGCTTTGTTTGGTATGACCATTTTACGAAGTGTTTCTTCTGAAAAAAGTAACCGTATTGTTGAAGTACTATTAGCAACAGTATCCCCTAAAAGTTTAATGCTTGGAAAAATTATCGGAATAGGAATTGCAGCATTTATACAGTTCTTTATTTGGTCGATACTTATTGGATTTGGTTTATATCTGATGAGAGAACTAGTCTTTATTGATCTGTTTGCACCTGAAAACCTAAACGCTACACTTCTTTCTGAAGGAACTTCTTATACTGAACAATATTTTACAAATAAAACATACAATGAATTTGTTGACCTCATTTTCAATCGCATTCATTATGGAACTGTTTTATTTTTCTTTATCCTGTTTTTTATTTTCGGATACTTGTTTTACGGGGCCTTATTTGCCGCTATCGGAGCTGTTTCAGGCTCTGAAAACGATGGACAACAATTTGTTTTACCAATAATTTTTTTATTATTGATTTCACTTTATTCCGGTTATCATTTTATTCACTACCCTGAAAGCACATGGGCAAAAATGAGTCATTACATTCCCTTTACATCGCCTATCGTCGTTATGGTTAAACTAAGTATGGGATACAGTGAAGGAGAAACTTATTCGATCTATTTTTCTCTGATCTTATTGATTTTATCTGCTTTTGTCATGCTTTCTATCGCAGCACGACTATATAAAAACGGTATTCTACAATTTGGACATCGTATAAGAATGAAACTCTTGCTGAAGTGGTTGAAAAAAACGTGAATTAATGATTAAAGGCGTTATTGATTTAGGAACCAACACCTTCAATCTGCTGATTGGGGAAATAAGAAATGGAGCAATTCATAAAATCCATTCTGAAAAAATAGCTGTTCAATTAGGGATGGGAGGTATCAACAGAGGCGTGATTTCTGAAGATGCAATGAGAAGAGCTAAAGATGCTTTAAGAGTTTTTAAAGGAGCTTTAAAAAAGAATCATGTCGATAAAATTACCGGAATCGGTACTTCTGCTTTACGCTCAGCTTCTAATGCCGACGAATTGGTTCAATTTTCCAAAGAAGAATTAGAAATTCCCATACAAATTATTAATGGAGACCTTGAAGCGGAATTGATCTACAAAGGAGTTGCTTTGCTACATGATTTTAATACTGAAACAATCATTATGGATATTGGAGGCGGCAGTTCGGAATTTATATTCGCAAATCAAAAGGGACTTATTGACAAACAAAGTTTAGATATTGGTGTGTATAGAATTTATCAATATCTAAATTTTCCCGACAATTTTCAGGATAAAGAAATTGAAAGCACAATTCGTTTTTTTGAAAAAAAAATAACCAAAAGACTTCAAAATATCAAAACCAATACTCTTATTGGATCGTCCGGAAGTTTTGAGACAATGTATAAACTCGTTTTTCAACAAAAGGTTCCAAAACATCAAACTTCAGAAGTTCCCATCCGACAATTCATGGAAATCGTTGATTGGGCAATACACTCTCCTTTACAAGAACGAATGGAAAACCCAATGATTTCCATGTTCCGAAAACGTATGCTTCCTATCGCAGCTCTCCAAATGAAATGGATGATTCAAACAAAAAAAATTGAAAAAATATTAATTTCTCCTTACTCCTTAAAAGAAGGAGCATTAATCAGTTAAAATCGAACGCAATTCTAATAATTCAGTTATTTTATCATTATCTCCATTCGATTGAAAAAAAGAAATCAAATTATTAAGTGAACGAACCATAATCTCTGTATGTGAACAAGGTTCATAATACTTTCTGTTCATTGGCAAACGAAGATGATTTAAAAAATCATCAATACTAGACTTTGTTAAAATTTTACCTTTGGAAAAAGCATCAATATAAAACAAAACCCCATAATTCTTTTCATTTGAAACCTCCATCATTGTTGCTAACTCATCCATATAAGCTAAAACAAAATGGTTGGGTAAATTGACACCATAAACAGGGACATCGAGACGATTCGCTATGATTGAGTATAAAACAGATAACATCAACGGATTCCCTTTTTTACGCTCTAAAACTCTATGAATATAGTTGTTTTCAGGAGAACGGAAATTCTCCACATCTCCCTTGAATTTGAATACATCATAGAAAATTTTATTAATGATCTTTACTG
>JALWLM010000250.1 GCA_027084145.1 Crocinitomicaceae bacterium
GTTTAGAGTATTGTTAACTCTATAAATAATATTTAAAAAATATAAAATAATAAAAGGATTACTATGGCTTCTCCATGTGAACAAAAGCTAGATTTAATTAAATATGCTTTGGATAAAGTATTGGCGGAATTACAAAAACTTAATAAAAGTATAGGGGGTTAATTATGGGTGGTGTTAATTTTACTTTGGTAAATGTTACTAAGTTTACTGACCCTATTCGCGGTGATGAACATGTTCCTTCTCCCACTTTTTCAGACGGTTCAAATTTTAGTTCTGATTCTACCTATCATGATTTCGGTTTTTCTGTTATTCCTTCTAATGACCAGTTGACCAATGGTCAGCTTCTTCATGATAGGATGCTGGAAGCTAGAAATAAAAAAGCGGAAAAACTAGGATTACGTGGGAGGGCTTATTCTGATTATGTAGAGTCTGATTTGCTTCCTGCTTCTGTTTCTTCTCGTGATTCTCAGTTATCTTCTCTAACGCCTCCTGTTAAAGATAAACAATTTTCTAAAACTAACCCTGTTAATAATGGTACTTCTATTATTGATGTTTTAAAACGTTCAAGTAATGCTCACGGGAATATTATGTCTAAGTCTCTTGATGCTTTTAATCATCAAGTCACTATCTTACAGAATAGTAATGAGATTATGAAGAATAGTAATGAAATAGCTTTAGAGAGGAATAGGCTTCTCGAAGTTCAAAATAAAACAAATTCTGCTCTTAATAGTGTTCTTGTTGATGCTCTAACATCTATTTCTCAATCTTTGGAATTTATTCCTACATTAATTGAAACTATCTCTATAGGTTCAGAAAAAATAGTAGAAACAAATAATACGCGCAATTCACACCTTTTTCAAAAAAATGTGAATGACGCTTTTGAATACAATGACAAAAAGAATAGTCCTAGTCCTATTGAAGCTTCTTTGAATGATATGTCTTCTCATCTTGATTCAATTTCTCATGCACATTCTACAATATCAAAGCATCAGGAAAAACAAGCTAAACACGCAGAAAATGAGATAAAAAACTTTGAAGATGAAAATAGCCCTGAAAATATGTCTTTTCTTGATTCTGTTTTTGATTCTATTTCTAATCAATTTGATGATTTTGATATATTTACTCATTTAATTAATGAAACGACAATGAAAGAAAAGGATTTATAATGGCTAATATTACTGATGTTTTTGGTAATGCTTTTGAGGATTTAATCGATGATTTTACAACTACGGTTATTTTTAAAGAATCTAAGGACGCTTTTGCTCCATTAAAAAAAGGTTACGAAAGTAATAATCCTAGTGATTGGGATAATGCTGTAGCTGGTGCAATTGGTACTCTCCAAATGGGTATCTCTATGTATGCAGTGGGCTGGATTAATTCCACTTTGTTACCTTTGTTGTATCGCCGTGCTAGTATTATTTTTGCTTATTCTGTTTCCGGTAAGGTTGCGGATGCAATGAAAGGAGTTAAGGGAAAAACTGCGCGTGTTGTTGGTAAGGGTTTAGGTCTTTTTTTGGGTAGTACAGAGGTTAGACAAAAGAACACGGAAACTGCTATTAACATGATGAACCATCAAGACAATATGATGATGCAAAAAATGAAGATAGCGAATCACTCTAAACGCTCTTTAGATAGTCGTATAACTGCGTCTTATTCAGAACAGCAGTTAAAAGCTGTTGACTTAATGACTATCAAAACCAAAACCGGAACATGGACTTCTTCTATTGAAGATAAGAAACTATATCAACGTGCATCAGGTACAAAGTTCCCCAAGGGGCAGTCTTGGTCTAAGTTCTCAAAAAAGCTTAATTCTTTTCAAGAGTTCGCTAAAAATGCAGAAGATGAAGTTATTTCTAAAGCTCAAGTAGAGTTTGATACTTGGGTAGCTAACGGTCTTAAAGGTGTTAAATAATGTATACTTACCAAGTTGCCTTACAAAAGGGTCGAACCGATACCGTTTCGCTTCGTGCTGATAGTCTCCTAGATGTTAAATCAATTTATGAGACTTTGAGCGATGCAAAAATAACAAATATAAAAAAGATTGTTTATTTTAATCCCTCTCCTTCTTCTGCTAATAATACTAATTATTACCGTGAGCTTAAGATTCTTTTGTCTAACGGTAAACGTAATAAACTTGTAACTATCAGATTCTTAAAGCGTTTTATTGATAAACCTAAGCTTATGAATTTAATCAAAACTTATCTTACTCTAGATAACAAGAGAGTAGATAAAGTTCAATCTCTTGTTATTTGGCAATAAACATAGTGGGCTTTGCCCACGCTAATAAATAAAATAAAAGGATAAATTGTGCCATTGTATCAAATCCAAACAAAGGTTAATTCACAAACTATTAATACAGATTTGGAAGCAAATAGTAAGGATGATGCTTTAAACTTTTACAAAGCTGTTTCTTTCGGTGAAGTCTTAGCTATAAAAGAGTATCTTTATATCAATCCGTCTAAGGTTGTACCAGTTGATTCTAAAACGTCACGTTATGCCTCTGTTAAAATGATTTTTAAGAATGCTTTACCAATTACCATAAAAATTCCTAGTTTAAAATCTACTGTTACGGAAGATAAAATCATTTCACATTTTCGTAATTTGTATAGAAACATAGATAAAATTTATGTAAATATTACCTCTAAAAAATAAACTATATACTATGTCCCCTTTTAGCTCCCCTTTTTAGGGGCTTTCTTTTATCCTTTCTTTATACTTTACTTTTCTTTTCTTTTTCCTCTATAGTTTTCTTGTCCATTGCTTACAATACGTAAACAAAATAAAACATACAAAAGGAAAAACAATGGCAAACAAAACTTATAACGTTACTCAACACGTAAACTTAAGTGGTACTAAAAAAAGTACTTCATTCAGATTTATCGGTGAAGAAGCCGAACTTACTTCGTTTCTTGCTCAACTTGAGGGCGGATATACCGTTACAGAACAAAATGAATCACTTTCTAAGATGGTGAATGCTGATACTGTTGTTACTGCTTATAAACGTACCAATAGAATTTCTATGAGTGGTAAGACGGCAGAAGGTCATTTCGTTTCTTCAAGTGTTAGACCTTTTAAGGGTTCTATTTATCTCAAGCAAACTGTTGATAGTTCGGATTTGGAAGCAATTTTTAGAACTTCTCATCCCTTTCCACTTGCTCCAACTGTGACTCCTAATTCTCTTTCTCTTGGTATTATTGAGGATATGGAACTCACTTAATCTTTTCCTACCCTCTCATGTTGAGGGGTTGGAATTTTTATTCTCTTACTAAGTATATTAATTAATATATTTATTAAAAAAATATAAATAAAGGAATATATATGCCATTAAACAACGATGCTCTTTTGTCTCAACTTGAAACAATTGTTAACCAACGTAATTCTATTCTCAAATCATCGGCTAGTGATGAAGATAAACTTTCCTCGCTTTCTGTTTTAGATAAAGAAAACGATGAACTTAACCAATCGATTGATATATATTATCGTTTAGTTGATTATCAAGGTTTTGTTCAATATCAGGAACTTTTAGCTTCCAAGGCTGATATTTCTCAGTTGCCTGACCTTACGCCATATGCTAAAAAAACAGACTTACCTGTTCTCGCACCATACGCTAAAAAAACAGACTTACCAGTTCTCACACCATACGCTAAGAAAACTGACCTTACGTCATACGCTAAAAAAACAGACTTACCTGTTCTCACACCATACGCTAAAAAAACTGACCTTACGCCATACGCTAAAAAAACAGACTTACCTGTTCTCACACCATACGCTAAAAGAACTGACCTTACGCCATACGCTAAAAAAACAGATTTACCAGTTCTCACACCATACGTTAAAAAAGTAGATTTACCTGATACTTTATTGCGTTATCAGTCTCCTGCTCTTTATAATGGTTGGGTAAATAAAGGTGATGGTTTTTCTTCCTTCACTTGTTATAGAATTGACCGCGTTGTTTACATATCAGGGTTTATTATCGGTGGTAATACTGCTCGTGGTTCACTTATTGCACAGCTTCCTTCTTCTTTTTCTCCTTCTCACCATAGAGTTTTTCCTGTTGCTTCCAATGGTTCACTTGCTCTTGTTGATATTTTTCCCGATGGAACTATTAAGCCTAGTTTAAATGTTTCTTCTTCTTGGTTGAATTTTGAAATTTCTTTTATTGCGGTTTGATTTTTTAAAATGAAAACAAATATATTTATTAATACTTTTATTTACAATAATCAATTGTCTATTTTTTCTCTATTTAATTTTAGTGACTTGATTAAAATATCTTCATA
>JALWLM010000251.1 GCA_027084145.1 Crocinitomicaceae bacterium
GATAAAGAATGAAACTAATAGGCCGAAAAGTATTTTCATCATCTCTTTTAATTATAATTAATTTAAAACTTACTCAAAAAATGCATTAAACTCATTCATCGATTTTTTTATTTTTTGAAAAATTATTTTTTGCTCCTCTTTAGATTTTGATTGATCTAATTCTTCCACTAAATCGATAAAAGGAAGTAGCCATTTATGTAATTCATCATGAGCTTTCCCTGTCATGGTACAATTAGATGTTAATAATTCAATATGATTATTCAATTTTCTGCTTAATCCTTTAAGATCAGGGTATGACTCATTATTCGTATTTCGAATTTCCGAATCTATTGCTTTTATGTGAATCATCATTCCCTCATCTACTTTCCATTTTTTATTGTCATTCAATTCGATATTGTAAATGTTCTCTATCGGTTCGGAACTATATGTTTCATCCGTTTTATTAGAACATCCGAAAATAGTCAAAGCAAAAATTGAAATCGTTAAAACTTTTTTTCTCATCATGATTTTATTTTAAAAAATGAAATACCCAAAATTATAACTGATGCTGTCATAGCAATAGCCCCCAACAAAACAAAAATCGGAGGCAAACCTAAATATACCTCTCCCAAAATCCCTAAAGGCATTAACAAACCTATCAAACCAAGTGTCGATATTAAGTTTACATTTTTTAATTTATCTGAAAACTGAATCAAAAGATACCCTATAACAATATTCAGAAAAGCAAATAAATTTCCATGCACATGTGCTAAACGAGATTCAAAATGTTTCCCTATAGGGTATGCTTCCGCCCATTCTTTGGCATTAGGACCAAAATCCCTCAAATAAACCAATAAAAAACCATAACCCATGAAAAAAGCCATTGTGAACAGTCCAATCGATATATTATTTTTTCCTTTCATAATAAACAAAGTTAGTTAATACTCACTAACAAAGGTAATACTTTTTTTTAATCTGCAACTTTTTCATAGAAAAAATTTGTAAAAAAAAATTATTATGCTATTAAAAACGAAATAATAAATAATTACATTCAACAAAAAAGGGGATGAAAAACATCCCCTTTTTATCAATTATTTTTTCAACTTTATTCTATTACCAAACGAAAAGGCAATCGCATCTGCACTCCTCTCATTTGTTCTATTGTTTTCACCTCCTTATAAGTTTTAACTAAAGAATTCGGTAAAGAATAAGTTTCTATTCTCACATCTGTTTCCTCATTCTCCTCATCAATAGCTTCAAGAATATCCATGAATTTATCTTCTTTTCTCTTCGGATAATAAATCAACTTTTCTTTTTTAATACCATGTTGTTTTTTAACATATTCCAACACGCTCTTCATACCTCCTAATTCATCTACCAAACCAACTTTTAAAGCATCTCTACCTGTCCACACACGACCTCTGGCAACACGTTCAACTTCTTCCAAAGACATTCCTCTTCCTTCTGACACTCTATTTTTAAATTTTAAATAAATGTCATCAACGTTTTTTTGGATAACCGCAAGCTCTTCTTCTGTTAATTTACGATTTGTAGATAATACCGCATGTTTATTGGTTTGAACTCTATCAAATGTCACTCCAAAAAGATGATTCATCATTTTTCCGGTGTAAGGAATCATACCAAAAACACCTATCGATCCTGTAATTGTATTCGGCTGTGCAAAAATACGTGTTGCAGGTGCAGAAATATAATATCCTCCGGAAGCAGCAACATTCCCCATTGAAACATAAACCGGTTTTTCATTATTTGTCAATTTCACTTCTCTCCAAATTTCTTCACTTGCCAAAGCACTTCCACCGGGACTGTTAATCCTAAAAATAACAGCTTTTACAGATTTATTTTCACGCGCTTTTTTAAACAATTTACAAAGTTTATCTGAACTTATACCGTCTTTATCTACTTTAGAAATAGCTCCTTCTGCAATAATAATTGCAATATTGGGATCTGAAATTTTATTTAAAACCTGTGTCTGCTTAAACTTTTTTCGTGCATACTTACTAAATGAATATAAATTCACCTCATCATCTTTTATTTTATCCTCAAGAATATCCAATACTTCATCACGATACATTCCTTTGTCTATTAAGCCTAATCGAACAGCATCTTGCACATTTTGAATTTCAAAATTTTCCGCTATTTCATTTAGACGTTCTATGCTTACATTTCGAGAGGAAGCAATATCTTTCCTAAAGTCATACCATAACCCTTTTAAATAAGTTTCAATTTGAAAACGTGAAGAATCACTCATTTTTTCTCTGAAATAAGGCTCTACCGCACTTTTAAAATGATTATTTTTTCCTCGTACAATAATTGCTTCTATATCCAATTTATCTAAAGTGTTTTTAAAAAAGGATAACTCAACTCCCAAGCCTGTAAATATCATGTTGGATTCCGGAAAACCATAAACCTCATCTGCTGCCGAAGCAATATAATAAGCTTTTTGTGTAATTGCCTCTCCTTGAAGATATGTCACTACAAATTTTCCTGATTTTTTAAAATCAATAATGGCATCTCGAATTTCTTTAGCAACAGCCATTCCTGATGGAACAACTCCCAACTCGATAAAAACCCCTTTAATCTTTTTATCTGTTTTAGCTTTCTTTAATCCATGAAGGATTTCCTGAACCCCTAATTTATAGTTAATCTTAAAGTCAAACTGTGAAATAGAAACATCTCCTTTTTCTCCAATATCGTCTGACAATTCCATATGAAGAACTGTTTTATCATCAAGGGAAAATTGTTTATCGGTCTTTGAGAGGCTAAACCCTGCGATCACTCCGGTAATTGCTATTACCCAAATAATAATACCTATTATAGAAACAATTAACGCTGCGACTAAACTCGGCCAAAAAACTTTTCCAAAAGTAATTTTATTATTTTTCATTATTGCTGATTATTTTTCCAAAGATACCCCTTAACATTGATATCTTAAAGACAATTAATGATGAATGGAAAATAGTATTTTTAAAATGAACATTATATACACATACGAAATAAGTCATAAAAAAATCCTTTGAAATTATTCAAAGGATTTTAATAAACTGATTTTTTCTTTTTACCTCACTTTAAAAGAAACAAATCTATTTTTAGCCATCCTTAATTCGGCATCGTCTTGTTCTTTAACGTATTGATTAGTTGCTGCACTTCCTTTTGTTGAAGGTATTAATCTAGATTCACTAATCCCTTTTGAAGTTAAATATCTTATCACTGCAGCTACTCTCTTATTATCCATATCCATTACATTTTCATCTTCTTCAGCCGCTTTATCTTCCTCTGCATTATTATGTCCTATGATTTGTAATTTCATTTCCGGATTAGCTTGTAATTCTTTCGCTATAATGTCTAATGCTTTTTTCCCTTGCTCTGTAATCGTTGCTTTTCCAAAAGCAAAAAATACTTGTTGTGTTTCAATTTTTTCTTTTGGTGTCATTTCATCATCCACAGGAAAAACTTTTTGATAAATCAATGACGAATATTCTTTTCCTCCATCATCTATAAGACAATCACAATCTTTACCTTCCTCTAATAATTTTACAGAAATATCATCTACATAATAATATGCCGCAATGATTTGTTTCACCTTTACCTTAGGGTCTTTCTTCATTCTTGTGGTTTTTGTTTCTTCATTTGAAAGAAAGTTCCCTATTGTAATGTATTTCTCTCCTCCTTTGGCAACATACTCTCCGCAAATTTCCGTCCAGTTATATCTGGCTGTAATCACTTTATGGTCATTTTTAAAGTGCATTACACTCGGGTTCTCTTCTATGATAGAAACCTTACCATCTGAACCATAAGGTTTTTTCACTAACATCGCTGCCATGTTATTTGATGCGTATTTTGATGCTTCAGCAAGAGAAACATAAAATTTTACACAGTATCTCATTCCTTTTTTAAGAGGAGAACTTAACTTCGTCATAACATATGAACGCGGCATTTTATTCCCATGTGAATAAGCAACAACTCCTGCATAATTTTCCCCGCTTTTTCCATTTTCTTTTCCATAAAGGTTAACTGGAACATCAATTTCAGGGTTTTTAGAACTTGTAAATAAATCTGCTCTCACCCCCGTTGGTGAAGCCCACCCTGTTGCATATTCAATAGAACCTAGACGTTTAGGTTTCTTTTTCAGTTCTTCAAAACTTGAGTTAGGAACTAAATTATCTGTATTATCTTGTGCATGAGCTGTTAACCCTAACAACCCAAAGGAAAAAAGTACTAAGTAAGTTTTCATCGTATTACTATTTAATTTTATAA
>JALWLM010000252.1 GCA_027084145.1 Crocinitomicaceae bacterium
CGAGTTTAAGTTCAACGACAGTTCAATCACCTACGGCTACGGGAGTTACGAATGGAGAAATATTTACGGTTACCATTACGGATGCTAATGGATGTAGCAATAGTGGAACAACAACAGTAACGGTTAACCCACAACCGGATATTTTCCCTATTTCCGATACTGTAGTTTGTGGTAGTTTGGATTTATCGTCACTTTCTATACAAGGAATTAATTTATCAGGCAATCATTTATTCTATGATGGCTCTATTAGTTCTTCACCAAATGTTCTTCCTGGTATTATTACAACGACGCAGACGGTTTGGGTGTACGAGGGATCGGGAACTTGTTTTGATGAAGAAAGTTTTTTAGTTACAATTTCACCACAGCCTTCATTGAGTTCAATGACAGGGGGAGGAACATTTTGCCAAGGAGATACTATTCCTAATATTGAAGTAGTCGTTTCAGGAACACCGAATTTTACATTAAATTATACGATTGATGGAACTGCTCAATCAGTGGTTTCCTCTTCTTCTGTGATTAATTTAGGAAATGCACAAGGAGTTTATAATCTAATAGGATTATCAGATGCAACAGGGTGTAGTATTTCTCTGTTGGAAACAGCTTCAATCGTGATAAATCCATTACCTGCAGCTCCTCAAGTGAGTGGTGATACAACGTATTGTGCCGAAGGAAATATAGATTACATGCAGGCAATTGGAGATCCTAATGGAACACTTTACTGGTATAGTGATTCTACTTTAACTGATTTAATAGGAGCAGGGCAGGCAGAAACACCATCTAATACAATTGGACAGACCACATATTATGTTGTAGATGAAGTTAATGGATGCAAGGGACCTGCAGCTACAGTTACAATCACAGTAGAATCATGTGATTTGATTATACCTTCAGCCTTTACACCTAATGGAGATTTAAATAATGATGTTTGGGAGATTCCGGGGTTGTATGAAAAACATCCGAACAACACAGTATATGTTTACAATCGATGGGGGAATTTAATTTATAGACATGTTTCAACGTTAGACAATCCATATAACATGTCTCCTTGGGATGGGACATACAAAGGAGAATTAGTGCCTGTAGGGTCTTATTTTTATGTAATAGAAGTATATGGAGATGAACGAAAAGAATATAAAGGGATAATTTCAGTAATTTTGGAGTAGTGTATTTAGAAGAGGTACCGATATCAATTCAAGTTAGAAATATATATTTAGATATTATAGATTCTTTTGAAAAGCAGAAGGATGTAAAAATCGTTATTTCTTATATTGGGTGTTTTAGTAAAGATTTAGCAAATACTTTATCAGAAAAGTTAGAAAGTATTTTGTTAAATGATGATTTGAAATATCAAATGATTAAGCGTTTTTTCTCTATAGTGTTGGAAGGATTACAAAATATAAGGAGGCATGGAGAGAGGGATGAAAAAGGAGATCTTCTTGGTTTTTTTATTGTGATAAGACGTAAGGATAAATATGAGTTTTTATTTGGTAATTTATTTAACGCTAAAGAAGAAAAAGATTTAAAGTATAAATTAGATCAAGTCAACAGTATTGGTGAAGTAGAAATTGTTGATGAAATTAAAACTCGATTAGAAAAAAATCAATTTAGCTCGAAAGGTGGAGCAGGATTAGGTTTATTGGTTATGCGTAGAAAATCTAAGAGTATATTGAAATATGATATTTATAATTTAACGGCTAATCAAAAATTATTAGTCTTATCTATTGAAGTTAAAACATCTTAGAAGTGGCGAAAAGAAAAAAAAATAGAATTGTTTACTCAACAAATCCTGATTTTAATTATGATGAATTTGATGAGGATGAAGAAGTAGAAACCTTGGAAAACCATCAACAAAACCTTTATATTTCTATAGACAGAAAGAAAAGAGCAGGAAAAGAGGTGACTCTAGTAGAAGGTTTTGTAGGAAAAACATCTGATTTAAAAGTACTAGGTAAAATGTTAAAATCAAAATGTGGGGTAGGCGGAAGTGTAAAAGAGGGACAAATTATTATCCAAGGAAACTTTAAAGAGAAAATAAAAGAATTTCTCAAAAAAGAGGGATACCAAGTGAAAATTAAAGGGGGATAAATTTTATCCGTGTTTTTCTTTCAATTTTTGGGACATATAGTTGAATAGATTCAAAAGAGGGCGTTCAACCATCATTTTTAGGAACATATTCACTTTTCCGTCAAATTCTATATACCCTTCTGTTGTATTATTGTCTTTAGGGGTTAGGTGAATTGTTAGATTGAAAGGGAACGGTGAGTTTTCTCCGGACTTTAAAAAGACTTTATCATTTCCTTCAGAGCCATCTTGTATTAGAGATATGGTAATTCCTCCTTGTACTTTGAATGAACATTGTTTTTCTGTTGCTTGAAAATCACTAATATTTTCTTGAGGTAAAAGATGAATTAAGTTTCTACTATCGATCAAGAAGTTTTTAATTTCTTCTTGAGGTGCATTGATTTCTACTTTTTCACTATTTAATTTCATTTACTTCCATTTTTCAGGGTTATTCTTCCATTCTTGAAGAGATTTCCATTCTTTTTCATTAATATAATTTTCTTCAAGCGCTTTCTTAATTAAATAATCATACGAAGTTAAGGTCACATAGGGACATTCTGCATTTGTGAAATTTTGGTGAGCTTTATCAAAGCCATAGGTGAAAGTAGCTATGAGACCTTTTACGTCTAATTTTTGTTTTCTTAAAGCTTCTACAGCTTTCAAACTGCTTCCCCCCGTAGAAATCAGGTCTTCAATAACAACAACTCTTTGTCCTTCTTCAAAAAAGCCCTCTATTTGATTCCCCATTCCATGTTTCTTTGGCTCCGGTCTGACATAAATAAAAGGTAGACCTAACTCTTGAGCAACAAGAGCTCCCATTGCAATACCACCGGTTGCTACTCCGGCGATTACTTCCGGTTTTCCAAAAGATTCGAGAATAGTTTCCGTATATTCTTGTCTAATAAAAGTTCTTATCTGCGGGAATGATAAAGTGATTCGATTATCACAATAAATAGGCGATTTTATACCGCTAGCCCAAGTAAAAGGAGAATTGGGTTTTAGCTTTACCGCCTTTATTTGAAGAAGGAATTCTGCTACTTTTAAAGCTTTATCTTCATTTAAAATCATATCTTTTTATTTAGAATAAAAGGAGTTTAATGTTCTTTTGCAGCAAGATATCTTTCTGCATCTAAAGCAGCCATACATCCTGTGCCTGCTGCAGTAACTGCTTGCCTGTATGTCTTATCAGCAGCATCACCGGCAACAAATACTCCGGGAACATTGGTTAATGATGTTCCGGGTTTCTCATAAATGATATATCCCGTTTCATCTAAGTTGATATAATCTTTAAAGATTTCAGTATTTGGCTTATGCCCAATGGCTACGAAGAATCCTTCACAAGGTATTACTTTCTCTTCTCCTGTTTTATTGTTTTTTACTCGAACACCTGTAACAACATTTCCATCTCCTAAAACTTCTACAGTTTCTGTATTATATAAAATTTCAATGTTTTCTGTATTTTTTACTCTTTCAGCCATAATTTTAGATGCTCTAAATACATCCCGTCTAACAAGCATTGTTACTTTTTTGCAAAGTTTCGATAAATAGTGAGCTTCTTCACAGGCAGAATCTCCTGCTCCAACAATAACGACTTCTTTTCCTCGATAGAAAAAACCATCACATACTGCACATGCAGAAACACCACCTCCTCTTTCCAGATAGTATTGTTCACTTTCTAATCCTAAATATTTGGCGCTCGCTCCTGTTGAAATAATAACCGTATCAGCATGTATCTCATGTCCATTTTCTGTCCAACATTTATGGACTTCTCCGGAAAAATCTACTTTCGTAATAAATCCGGATCTAATATCAGTATTAAAGCGTTTAGCTTGAGCTTCCAATTGCATCATCATTTCCGGGCCGGTAATTCCTTCAGGGTATCCGGGAAAGTTTTCTACTTCATTCGTTGTTGTTAATTGTCCTCCAGGTTGCATTCCTTGGTATAATACCGGTTTCATATCTGCTCTTGCAGCATAAATAGCAGCAGTGTATCCTGCAGGCCCAGAACCTATAATCAAGCATTTTACTTTTTCCATATTTTGTAGAAATTAAATGAGATGCAAAAGTAATTAAATCATTGGAGATTTATGCAATAGAAAGTAGATTAAATTTTATTTTTTGTTTTGTATTTTTACTAAAAAAAACATAGAGAATGAACATTACGGTAATATCCGGAGCAGGGA
>JALWLM010000253.1 GCA_027084145.1 Crocinitomicaceae bacterium
GATTTAAAAAAGAGAAAAATATATGTAAAGAAAAGGTTTTTAGCCAGATATTTATGACATTATCAAAAGATTTGCATGATTTTTTATATTATAAATATGGTGCTGATAACAATCCGCAAGATATTGTTCAAGCAGCTTTTGAAAAACTTTGGAAGAAATGCAAAGATATTTTGCCGGAAAAAGCAAAGTCGTTTATATATACCATAGCAAATAATGAAATGCTTAATTCTATTTCCAGAAAAAAGACCGTATTAAATTATAAACTGCAAAAGCCTAAATACTATACAATAGAGACACCCGAGTTTTTATTGGAAGAAAAAGAATATCATGATCGTTTAAAAAAAGCACTTGAAGAACTTTCTGAAGAACAAAGAGTAACTTTTTTACTAAACCGTATAGAGGGAAAAAAACATCAGGAAATTGCTGATATGCTTGGTATATCGCGCAAAGCAGTTGAAAAACGCATATATACAGCTTTAAGAATTTTAAGAGAAAAAGTAGAAATTCATAAAATTTAACAGATTTCCGGTAGGAAAATAAAAGGTTCATCTGTTGTATTAGTAAGAACATTAAAAAATGACAAACGAAGATTTAATAAAGAAATGGTTATCCGGTGAACTTTCAGATACGGAAAAGAAAGAATTTGAAAATTCCGATGAGTTTACTGAAATAAATAAGCTTATGCAGGCTTTAAAGTCTTTTAAGGCACCGGAATATAATGCTGAAAATGAATACAAAAATCTTTTTCAGGAAAAACCTGTCATTTCTTTATATGATCGATTTAAGCCGGTATTAAAGATTGCGGCAATATTTATCGTACTTTTAACAGTAAGCTATTTTTCATATAATTACCTTAACACTATTGATGAAAACGCTAAGTGGATTGCAGATATAAACAAAGTTTATTTACCTGATTCTTCTTACGTTTCGCTTAATAAGGCTTCTAAAATAAGATTCTCGGAAAAAGAATGGCAAGAAGAAAGAAATGTGGAATTGGATGGTGAAGCTTTTTTTAAAGTAAAAAAAGGTTCAAAATTTAATGTAAAAACCAGGCATGGTATTGTTAGTGTTTTAGGAACCCAATTTAACGTAAAAGACCGTGGCGATTATTACGAAGTAAGCTGTTATTCAGGTCTGGTAAAAGTACAGGCAAAGCAAAATACTGTTTTGTTAAAGCCCGGCTCGGTATTTCGTATTATTAACGGGCAGGAGGAACAATATACTGTATCCAATAAATTAAAACCAGACTGGTTGAATGGCGAAAGCAGCTTTAAAAGTGTGCCCCTAAGTTATGTTATCAATGAATTTGAAAGACAATACAAAGTATCTGTAGAAACAAAGAATATTAATTTAAACCAACTGTTTACAGGAGGTTTTACACACAATAATATGGAAATTGCCTTAAAATCTATTACAATTCCTGTAAATTTGACTTATAAAATTAAAGGGGATAAAATTATAATTCATTTTGAAGATAAATAGATTATTTGTAGCAATATTGTTCTTTTTTATCATTTCAAGCAATAAAGGTTTTGCTCAAAATACTGAAAAAAAGCCGCTTGTTGATTTTCTGGTTTCCCTTGAAAAGAAATTTGATGTTGTTTTTACCTATGCTGATGAGCATGTTCGGGATATTTACATCACCATTCCGGACAAAAATTTAAGCCTCGAGAAGTATCTTGAAGGATTAGAGAAGCAAACAAACCTGAAATTTAAAAAACTAAATTCCCGATATATTGCTATTGAAAAAAAAACTGGTAAAATTGAAATTAGCGGAACAGTTGTCGATAAAAAAACACGCGAAACTTTAGTGGGTGTATATGTTTATTCCGGCAATAATACAACTGTCAGTAATGAAAAGGGATTTTTCTCGATTATCCTGAATCCTGAAAAAGATTCGGTTTTAAACATTCGTTATACAGGTTATAAACTATTGAAAATCGAAAAAAATGACTGGATAGATAAAGATAGTTTATATGAACTGGTTCCTGAAATTATTTCAATAAAAGAAGTTGTTGTTAATTATATTACAAAAGGAAGTGATAAATTAACAGAAGGTTCCATTTTGCTGAATGTGCGGAATCTGGAAGTACTGCCCGGCTTGTCAGAACCTGATGTATTAAAAACGGTGCAAATTTTGCCGGGTGTTCAAAGTGTTAACGAAACCGTTTCTGATATTAATATGCGTGGCGGGACAAATGACCAAAATCTATATTTGTGGGATGGGATAAGAATGTATCAAACAGGACATTTTTTTGGTCTGATATCGGCTTTTAATTCGCATTTAATCCATAAAACAAAAATCATTAAAAACGGTACAAGTATTTCGTTTCCCCAAGCGGTATCTGGAATTATAGATATGAAATTGCAGGATTTTCCGGTTAATAAATTTGCGCTGGATATAGGAAGCAACATGATAAGTTCCGATATTATTGCGAAAATACCTTTGGGCAAAAAATTATCGGTTATTGCAGGTGCAAGAAGCTCAATAAACAATCTTTTTATTACACCAACTTATAAAAGCTATTACAAAAGGGCATTTAAGCATACCGCGGTTTTGCAAAACAACAGTACTGATACAGTCAATAATTATCAGGATTTTTCATTTTACGACTTGAGTTTTAAGCTATTATACGATATTTCACAAAAAAATAAAGTCCGATTAAGCTTTTTAGATATTAAAAACTCGATAGAATTTACTGAAAATGCTACCATCAGAGATACTTTATACAGTAAAAACAGCAGTTTAGACCAATCAAGTATATTAGTGGGGATTAACTATACCCGAAAGTGGAATGAAAAAAACAGTACACAGGTGTCAGCCTATATTTCCAACTACCGTTTAGATGGTTCTAATGCGGATATACAAAAAGAGCAGGTACATATACAGAAAAACAAAGTTATTGACTGGGGAATAAACTTGAACCATAAAAGCAAGTTAAATCAACGAATCAGTTTATTAAATGGTTACAGGTTTTCTGAAATCGGTATTCGTAATTTTGATAATATCAGTAAACCAAATTACAGCAGGGATGTAAAAGATGTTTTAAGGATTCATGCATTATACTCTGAAGCTAAAATAAAAGAACTGATAAAAAAGATGTATATAAGGTTTGGTTTACGCGCAAATTATCTGCAAAAATTTAGTCAGTTTATACTCGAACCGCGTGGGCTTATAAATTATCGGTTAAATAAAGATATTTCGTTTGAGCTTTTGGCCGAAAAGAAAAGCCAATATACGGAGCAAGTTATTGATTTACAAACTGATTTTCTTGGTATAGAAAAAAGACGATGGGTTTTATCCAATGGTAACAGTATTCCTGTAATTATGAGCCAACAGGTTTCTTTGGGAGTAAATTATAAGCGAAATAATCTTCTTTTTTCAAGCGAGGCATATTATAAAAAAGTTGATGGGATTATATCACCAAGCCAGGGATTTCAAAACCAATATCAATATGCATATTCTATTGGTGAATATACTGCACGGGGCATAGAGTTTTTAATCAACAACCGATTTAAAAAAGCAAATGTTTGGGCAAATTATACCTTTGCCGAAAATGATTATTATTTTCCCGAGTTTATTCCTACTGTTTTTCCTAATAATTTAGACATAAGGCATTCTGTATCCATAGGGAGCACTTATAATTTAAAAAGTATTGAAGTTTCAAGCGGTTTTAATTTCAGAACCGGAAAGCCATATACTAAACCATCGCAGGAAAACCCTTATACGGGAAATAAAATAATTTACGAATTACCCAACAGTTCACGTCTTGAAAATTACATCCGTTTGGATATATCTGCAAAATATAAGTTTAAGATAAAGAAAATGAAAGGCATTTTTGGAATATCAATATGGAATATTTTGAATAGAAAAAACATCATCAATATCTATTTTCAGAGAAATGAGCAACAAAAAACAGAACAGATAATTCAGTATGCATTAGGAATTACACCAAATATACATCTAAGGTTAAGGTTTTAATAGAAATCTTTTTTAAAATCGTACCCGGAAAAAATCAATAAATTAATCTCGGAATATGAACATCAAATGCTTAAATATATCTCCGGTGAACTAAGCACTATTGAAAATATTTTGGAATAGTCAAAGTTTGAAAGTCAATATTATTTAGGATTAATTAAGTCGATACAATCCTTTTAAAGTTATTTAAACTAAAATACAAGTTGTTTGGACTTGGGTATTTAGGAAATAAAAAA
>JALWLM010000254.1:0-15451 GCA_027084145.1 Crocinitomicaceae bacterium
TTTATTTTTTGAAATACTCAAAAACCGTTCATGTGCTTTTTGGATGAGTTTTGCAGGTTTCACATAATCATCTCCTCTCTGAACAGGTCCATAAGTACTTACTCCCAACCAATCAATATAATTATCTCCCGGGTAGTAATATACAGGGTTATTCCACCATTCTTCAGGGTCATCGTTTACATCAAAATGAAAAAACCAAGTCAAATTATTTGCTCCTTGTGCATTGCAAAGGTCAATGATGTGTCGATAAGCATCTCTAAAGATTTCAGGTCCGTCAGGATAATCAGCTTGTCCATAACCGTCTTTAGTTCCCCCTCCATAATATATCCCATTCCATGAAAACCATTGTCCATTCACCTCTGTACCAAACTCTACTAATAATGGATGATTTATATTCTTAGCTTCATTTGCCCAAGCAATGATGGCGGCATCATGTTTGCCATTTATAATATCTAATAAACTCAACGTAGGATCCTTTTGAGCCTCTTCAAATTCACTTCGGAACATTATTCGAATAAACGGTGTTTTCCCTGTAGATAATATTGTATTTACATCTTGTATTGGAAAAATTAAACTATCCATCCAATTATTTGAAAAATATGCCCAAGCAATAGGTTTTCCTGACGATTCTTCAAATGAATATATTGCTTGTGATGAAACCTCATCTTCTGTCCCACCAAAATCCGGAAAGGAAGCAATATATTTCTGACCATTAGTAGGAGGAATCAATTTACCATTTAAAAACGAACATTCTGATAAGAATAAATTATCTGCTACTAATTTTTGATACGTTTTACAAGAGCGTTTTCCCGATGTAATTTTTAAATAAGTATTATCAAAATTTTCATCCCACCATGATAGGGCATAAATATCGTCATAGTTTTTAATTTCCTTAAAATAATCTTTCATCCATTTACTCTTAGAATGAAATAATGAATAATGTTTCTTACATGAAAAAGAAAGTATTATTATTTGCAGCAGCAACAATGATTACAGCTGGTGCTTCTGCACAACTTTCAGTAGGGTTGAAAACAGGATATACAATGCCTACGAAGTCCACTGTTATAGGTACCGAAACTAATGGTACAACAACTACTAACATTTATGGGTCCTTTACAAAAGGAATACCGGTGTCATTAGAATTCGCTTATATGCTTAGCGACAATATTGGAATTCAAATGGATGCAACTTATTTAATGGGATCTGAAATCATGACAAACTCTATTTCGAGTACTTCATTCGATATGAAAGCTTACTCTAAATCTTCACAAATAAGATTAGCGCCTCAATTAAGATTCGAATTAGATAACATTTATAGTAGAATGGGATTAATGATTCCTGTAGGAGGAAAAACAACATTCAGACAAGAGCAAACAACTACAATACCACTACTTGGTACAAGTGAAACAATTATTGAAGGAGAATCAAAAGGAAGTCTTTCTATTGGTTATGTTGGAGCAATTGGATACCAAATGGATTTTGGTGATAACCTTCAATTATTTGGTGAATTTGAAGTTGTTTCTCTATCTATTAAAAGTAAAAGTCAAGAGATTACGAGATACGATGTTGACGGGATTGATCAAACGTCAGGAATGACTACTAGCCAACTTCAAACTGAATATGTTGATGAACTTGACAGTAGCGCCTCTACATCTCCAAGTGAGCCAAGTAAAGCTTTAGCGGGAATAGCTCCTTTTAGCAGCTATGGATTCCAAGTTGGTGTAAGAATCAAGCTATAAAAATAATATATATATTATTTATCAAAAAATCCTACTCAAATGAGTAGGATTTTTTTATGCCCAAACTTTCATTAAATTTGCCTTCAAAATTTAACATGAATAGTATGAAAAAAATAGCTGTTTTAGGAGCAGGTACAATGGGAAATGGAATTGTACACACTTTTGCTCAATTCGGATATAAAGTCAATTTAATTGACATTTCTGAAAAAGCCATTGAAAAAGGTATGGCGACAATTACAAAAAACTTAGACAGACAAGTTGCCAAAGAAAAAATATCAAGTGAGGATAAAGAACGAACTCTTCAAAACATTACAACTTTCACCAACATGAAAGAAGGAGTTCAAGGAGTAGAACTTGTCGTAGAAGCTGCCACAGAAAATGTCGAATTAAAATTGAATATTTTTAAAGACTTAGATCAATATACAGATGAAAAAACAATTTTGGCGACAAACACATCCTCTATCTCTATTACAAAAATAGCGGCTGCCACCTCTAGACCTGAAAAGGTAATCGGAATGCATTTCATGAATCCGGTTCCCATTATGAAATTAGTCGAAATCATTCGAGGATATTCCACTTCCGATGAAGTAACCAACACGATTATGGAAATTTCTAAAAGCTTAAAAAAAGTTCCCGTCGAAGTGAATGATTATCCGGGGTTTGTGGCCAATAGAATATTGATGCCTATGATTAATGAAGCTATCATTACTTTAAACGAAGGTGTCGCAGGAGTTGAAGAAATTGATACTGTAATGAAACTCGGAATGGCTCACCCTATGGGACCGCTACAATTGGCTGACTTTATCGGATTAGACGTTTGTCTCGCTATTATGAATGTCCTTTATGAAGGTTTAGGTAATCCTAAATACGCACCTTGTCCTTTACTTGTAAATATGGTTACTGCCGGAAAACTTGGAGTAAAATCAGGTGAAGGATTCTACTCTTGGACACATGGTACAAAAGAATTAATCGTTGCTGATAACTTTAAAAAATAATTACACCTTTATTTTTACAATAGAATAGAAGCCCTTCATAAATGAGGGGCTTTATTATTTTTCAAGTATTATGAACAATTCTCGTCCTTTCCTTGGAGGTATAGAGTTGTAGCATTCTTCCATTTTTATTTTTGAAAAATAAGGTTTGAAATATTCCAAATATTCTTCCTTTGTACCTCCAAACGGTGGACCTCCTTCAAAATCACAATTAAAAAATAAACCGACTAACTTTCCACTCTGAAGCAGTAACTCATCGACTTTTTTTGCATAATCACCTCTTCTGTCCGGATCAATCGCACAAAACATCGTTTGTTCAATAATTAAATCGTATTGCCCTTTATGCAAGAAAAAATCTTCTACAAACATATTTTTTTTGGAAAACCCACAGCGTTCATGTAATTTCTCTAAAGGGATTTGAACATAATCTAATACATAAACATTCTTAAAGCCATTACGGTATAAATATTCGGCTTCATAAGCGTTTCCACATCCCGGAATTAAAATCCTTAAAGATTTATCTTTTAATTGATCGAAATAAGTTTTCAAAGGTGCAGAAACGTCTCCTATATCCCAACCTGTTTGCTGATTCAAATAACGTTCTTCCCAGAAATCTTTTGTTAGTTCATTTTTCATTTTTTCATAATCTTTCGGATGATTCGCTTACCGTTATTCTCTAATGATAAAAAATAAACCCCCTCTGATTTCAATGCTATTTTTTTCTGACTATATATACTTCCCTCTTCAATTACTCTCCCTGAAATATCCATTAAGACATAATCAAATTCCCCATCTACCTTTATTAAAAATGTTTCTTTTGTAGGGTTCGGATAAATTTCTAATGATGAAAAGTTATCCTCTTTTATATTCGATGTAGACGGAGAATAAACATTAATCACACCCACAGCATCCAAATCAAATCCACCTGTAGCAAACGGAGTGGTAAAAGGATCGTTAATCATATTCCCGTATCTGTCCGGCGTTCCATACTGAGGGTCAATACTTCCCACAACATCAATAATCCTTATATGTGTGACAGAATCAATATTGATTCCTGTAGAATCCGTTAATTCTTCCAAATCAAAAGGTGTTCCGTAATTCGCTTTATATTTTCCCGCTAAGTTATAAAGGTAACGACAGTCCAAACTCCCAAAACCTCCGACTTGTGTCGTTGTTTGCGTTTCGGATACTGCAGGAAATCTTACATAATTAATTCCATCTGAACTCACTTCTACTACTGCTAATTCTAAAAAAGTCTCATTAAAACTATTTTCAAAAACAACAAAATCAGGTCCTTGACCATTGGATATAATAGTATCAAACGTAAGTATTGCCATTCCTCCATCACCAAGAGAAACAACATTAGGGTTATCAGCAGGACCCAACGCGTCTGAATCCGTACCATGAGAAACGACTCCCATACTTTGATCCGTGATATCTACCCAACCCCTTATTACTGTTGCTCCTGTGGCCCAATACTGAATAATTGAACTGTCTTTATGAATTGCTGTAGATCCGGGTTGTCCTGCCGGCGGAGCAAAAGATTGAGCAAAAGAAGTTAATGTCCCTAAACTCATCACTAAAATAGTTGCTATTCTCTTTTTCATTGATTCATCATTTTAATTTAATCATAAAAAACAATGTTATTAGGGTTTAACCCTACATGATAACTTTGAATATACGTTCCGGAAGAAGAATACTCTCTAATATATCCCGTATTGGTAAACTCCATTGCATCTGATATATAAATCTTATCATTAATCGGATTGTAAGTTATACCATACAAGGTTGTTATTCCTGAATTGTCAATAAAACTAGAATTTAAAACACTTTCGGTTTGTGGGTCAAACAATGACACGTTACTTGTTTGTGTATTAAAATCATAATTTGCGATCAAAAATTGATCTCCCTTTTTTTCAATTTCAGAAGCATTAATGTTTAAATATTCCAGCACTGTATTTGTTTGACTACTGACTCTTGTAATCGCTGTGGGAATTGTTGAATAATCTCCTCTTGTAATTACATAAACATCTCCTTGATTATCAGCTATAACTTGCCCGGGGTTTTTACCAATCGTAATCTTCATTGTTTCCGTTTCCGTTACTAAATCAACCACAGATAAAGTCGAATCGACATCCGGAAAACTCAAACCACCCGAATTTGCAACGTACAATGTATGATTAACAATTGTTAGACCTTCGGGGTTCTCTCCTACCTTAATTCGGTTGGTAATCGTTAACGAAGCCGTATCTAAAACATCTACATAACCGTCATAACAAGTGATATAACCTTTTCCGTTTTTAAAAACGATATATCTAGGTTGTTTCGCTATATTGTTTTCTATCATGGAAATTTGCTCAATGGGCTCAAATGTACTTGCATTTAACACTTCAATCGTACTTGATACATTTACAATAATGTATATTTTCCCTCCGTAACGTTGAATATCATTGCCTGTATCTCCCAACATTCGTCCTGCTTTTGTTTGAAAAAATTGATTATCAATATCTCCGGAAGAAAAATCTACCCAAGACACTGTAGAATTATTTTGTTGAAATAAACCTTCACAAAGTACCAGCATTCCGTTTTTAAGCACGACAGGTGTATTTTCCGGTTTTGGTTCTTTCTTTTTACAAGAAACAAGAAGAACTACTACTAATAATAAATATTTAATTAAACGCATAACTCAATGATATTAAATAATTTCTACCCGGCATAACAAATGAACGAATATAAGCATAAGGAACATCCAATATATTTTTCACCGCTGCTTGAAGTCTCAATACATGTTTTTTTATCGGGAGAGTATAGAAAAAAATAACATCAGAAATCAAAAAACCCTCAACCCGATTTTGCAAAACATTTTCATTTAAGGAATAACGATCACTTATTCCATAGTTCGATAAACGCAATCCAAAACGTTGGTAATAAAGAGAGGCATCCATATTCATCGTGTGCACGGGAACATAAGCCACTTGATGTTTATAAGTCGGAGAACCTTTTTTTGTGATATCTACGGTCCTTTGATAAGAATAATTGACTGACATTTCAATTTTCCATTGATGACTCATCCTCAAATGAGCCGATAAAATCGTTTCATAACCGTAAACAGCTACTTTTCCCACATTCTGCATCGACCAAATAAATAAATTCTTTGTAGGAACAGCTACAATTTTATTTTTCACTCTATTGTGATAAATATTATTTTTAAAATTTATATGCCAATTCTTTTTTCTTATAGGCATAAAACGAAGACTATAATTAAATTGATGTGCATCTTCAGGTAACAATAGTGTATTTCCTATATTATTGTAATACAATTCATTAAATGTTGGCATACGGAAAGAATTTCGATACCATATTTCATGTTTCCATCTCCATTGCCCCGATACCGAACTTCGATAACCAAGAAATGGATTGATTCTCCATCTATCCTGACCTTCTAATCCTGTTTTGTTTTCTTCATTAACATATTGTGTGGATAAATCCAAAAAGAAATTACTTCCTGAAAGGAACATATATTTTCCTCCTATTAGCCCATAGGTATGCAAACGTTCCGGTTCGCCAATTACACTTCCCACAGCACGAACACTACTCCATACTTCTTCAAAACCTCCATGAAGTTCCCATTGGTCGTTTCTCCAACTCAATGTAACTCCCGCCGTCCAAAAACGATTGGTATAAGTTACATCGATTCCTCCTGAATTATTCAAAAAAGTAGGATCTGTATAATTAAGCACATTAAAGTTTCCATTGGTATAAAGTCTGGTTGCCCATCTGTTTTTATGAATAAAAACATCCATGAAAAGTTTTCTGTCCTCCGTTTTCATTCTTTCATCTTGTGTGTTGTTATATAAAATAACAGCCCCGGGAAGTGCTTGATTTATTTTAGATTGCTTATATCCCAAACGCATCGATACTTTGTTTTTCCAACGAAATCCTACTGTAGAACGAATAGCGTAATCTTCATAATCATTATTGATTCTAATACCTTTTAAATATTGATTTCCGTTCAAAAATAAATACGGATAATTTCCTTGTGAGATCTTTCTTGTTCCCGAAAGAGATATCATCCAATTTTTTGGACAATACTTTCCTGCCAAGTAACCCATTTTTTGACCAAATGAACCCACTTTTAAGGTTGTTCTTATTTGAAGAGTGTCCGATGAGAAAGTATTTTCAAATGTTTTTAATAAAAAATTACTCCCTGAAACTTGTGCTGAGACAGGTAACATTAATTGCGATCTTCTTCCTACAGATGATACCACACCTACAATGTTTTCAACGTCAATTTGTCCTAAATTCACCTGTCCCGTTTGCATATTTTGAATAGAAAATCCATCTCCTACAATTGTTGTATGAGTCGCCCCCATGCTCCTCATTGAAACTGTTTTCAAACCTCCTAAGCTACCATAACTCTTTAATGTCGTGCCCGGAATTTTTTGAAGTAATTCACCGACATCTACGGGAGTAAGTTCCTCTATTTCTTTTTCTGAAAGTCCCGAATGATAATCATATTTCTCAAAATCTATGGCTTGAATGATAACAACTTCTTCCAAACGTTGTATCGTATCCTTCTCTTTTTTTTGAGAAAAAGAAAATTCCGCTTTAAAAAAAACGAATAATGCTATGAAAAAATGTAATATTCTCATCTATCTACAAAAAAGGGGAAAGACATATCCTTCCCCTCTTTCCTTTATTTCATCTGTAAAATTACTTGATAATTTTCTTTGTTACAATTCCTTTATCAGTCTCTACTTTTAAGAAAAATACTCCTGAATACAACCCTTCTGTTTGAATTGTAGTTATCTCCTTATGTTTTCCTGCTGTAATCACTTTCCCGTTGATATCAAGTAAAGTGAATTTTCCTTCTCCTCCTTTGATGGTAAGAACATCTTTTACAGGATTAGGGTAAACAACAAAATCTAATTCCAAATCTTCTACTCCACCTGTTAATTCATATTTCAAATTATCCATTACGAAATACATTGGAGTATTGATTCCCCATTGCCCTACATCAGAAGATTCAAAACGGAAGGTTAATTTATACGGATCAACGTTCATTGTTGTTAAGTCTACCGTTGTCCAATCTTTCAATATATAATCTTGTGAATCATCTGAAAAACGGTAATCCGCTAAATAAAACTCAATTGAATCTTTTGCTCCTGATACATCTTCTCCAATAATCCAAACTCTAAAATAGTCTTCCCCGTTTGTTCCATCCGGAACTCCTGCCGCATTTACTGTATCCCCAAACTTCTTCGCAAACATATCTCCATCTCTCATGGAAATTGCTGCATAAGTATTATTCGTAATTTCAAAAGAAGTAAACTTAAACCAATTGTCGATTACTACTTCTCCCGAACTGTAAAATACGGCATAATTGGAAGAGCTATCTGCTCCCGTATATGCCCAAGAAGCATATTGATTAGTGTAACCTGCTGTTACCGTATCGTTTACATTAGAAAATGAAAAACCTGACCACGCCCCCCAAGTACTATCATAATTGTTAGAGAATGTGACCGGAGAAAGATCAAAACTTCCCGGTGTTCCTAATACTGCTGCATTATTAATAAATGAATCAGCAGGAATTGTTACTCCTTCAAAATCAATCTGTTGTTGCGATTGAACATTTGCGCCCATAAATAGTGCTGCTGCTAAAACGTAAATTTTCTTCATAGTTTTAAAAATTTAAATAGTTAAACAATGAAGAAATCAGCTTAAATAAAGACATAATCCGGAACACAAAAGTTCCACATTAATCTGACTTTAATCTGAAGTCTTCTTAATTCTAAGAATTTAAGCAAGTATTCTGGCTCACACCTTACTTCTTTTACCTTCCCGCAATTTGCAGTGGTGTCAAAAAAAGAAGCTACTAGTGCTTACAGCTGCAGATACAGCTCCGGATTTTCACCGGATTCCTTTTTCATCGCTTTCGCGAACTTAAATCCACGGCAAAAATAATTATTTTTTTCTTAATTCTTGTCTAATTTGTAGGTATATTGAAGCATGATTGTTCTTGGAGTCTCAATTTTTAACGGTCGAAGAGAATAAACTAAGTTGGTAATGTTTGTCCCTATAAGTGCTACTTTATGTTTTTTATTAAATTTCCAAGAAATTCGTGCATCGTATATCCAGTTTCCAAAACGATGTGAATTAAAAAAATCCATATATTCAATATCTTGAATATATGGTGCTCCTACAGTAAACTCTTCGAACTCTTTAATAACACCATCCAAATTTTCTATCTTGCTAAAATATTTCACACTGAATCCAATTGACAGTTTTTCGTTCCAAGTAAATTCCATATCTCCTTTTAAATTATGGATAAAACGATATTTCAATATTTTCAGGGTAGAATCTAATGATGTTGAATTATAGCTATATTCTCTGTTTAATCCATCTATTGCATAAATATAATCCGGCTCTAAAGTTTTTGGCATAATATAATTATACCCAATCATAAATTGTGTTGATAATTTTTTAGATAAATCAGCTTTCCCCGCGAAAGATATGTCTAACCCCATCACTCTGGATTTACCTGTATTGACAAATTTAAACCCGAAAATATTCGTCGTTACTGACGGGTCTCCCCAAAAACCAAATAAGTACTCAATGGTGTTTTCATATTCTTGCCGAAAAACAGCAAGATCTATAAAACTTAGTAGTTTGCCTATTTTTATCCCTTGTTTAACGCCTATCTCTGTATTCCAACTACTCTCAGGTTTAAGATTTGGATTGGGAAACACTCCAAAATTCCCTACCCCTGTCAAAATAAACCGCTCTGTAATCGTTGGAAAACGAAATCCTTGCCCGAAAGAAGCTCGTAAAAATGTTGCTTTATGGAGTTTAAAACTTGCCCCTACTCTAAATATAGGCTTGTTAGCTGTAACTGAATCATTTAACTGAAAATATTCGAGTCTTGCCCCTGAAGACAGAGTTAACGTTTCCCAAAACTTTCTCTCCGTTTGCAAGTAAAAAGCAGTGTTCAACAATTGATTATAAGGACTACCTGAACCTTTATACATTAACGCATAAGAATTTACTTGAGAAGCCATTATACCTGTTTCTAAATCAATACCCCATTGTTTTAGATGATGTTTAAAATTATAATTCCCATAGTAAGTTGTAGTTGTATTCGATTGGTTCCCTGTCATCTTATTATCCGAATACAAAACTCTAAAACGTAACTTATGATTTCCTCTTTTATTTGTAAGTAAACTGATATGCGGATCGATATTCAATATCACCTGCTCATTTAAAAAAGCGGCTCCCGGGTATGCTCTAAACAATCCCGTAGAATCATCCAACCATGCAAATACCATTGCTTTTTTAGACAACATAATGTTTCCATTGACTCCGTAATTTAATCCTTTTATTTTTTTAGAACGATATCTTGTATTAAAATTAAACCGAGCTCTTCTAGAAGACATTTGTTCATCAGAGAAATTAGACACTGTATCAGGATTTACAAATTCTGATGTCCTTGGAGCACCAATGTACCCATGATCATAGTTCATATTTCCTCCCAGTACCAAATCAAAATTTTTAATCCGTCTGGTATGTATAAAATTAACTCCGTATATCAACGCCTCTCCATTCCACCATTTTGCTCCTTCTATTGCTGGTTCGGAATAGAATCCACAATATGAATTTACTTTCGTAAGTGGTTTGGGTTTTGGATAAGCTGTACGGATATGAATCGACCCTGCTAATGCTGAACTCCCTGATAAAACAGATACCGCTCCCTTTGTCACCTCAATTTGATGAATATTTTCAATAGGGATAAATTCCCATTCCGGACGTCCTGCATCTCCTGATAACATGGGCATATCATCCACTAAAACCGCAACTTTTGCTCCTACACCAAATGTAAAACCTGAACCACCTCTTATTTGAGGTTCTCCATCTAATATATTTAAGCCCGGAGTTTGATCGAGTATTGTTTCTACGCTTCTTGTATTCTTATCCTCAATAATTCCTGCCCGAATGACTTCCAGTGAGACTGTCTGCTCTGATAAAGGCTTGTCAAATCTACCTACTTTAACATCTACTTCTTCCAGTTCTTGATATGATGAATACAATTGAACATTATATTCCAACATCTTTTGTTCAACCAATAAATCCAATGTATCTGTTTCAAATCCGGCAAATCGATAGATGACTAAATATTTACCCTCAGGCAGCTCTAGAGAATACTCTCCTGATTCATTGGTGAACACACCTTTACGGATATCCGTCCCTTTACATAAAACAGTGGCCCCATAAATAGGCGCTCCGGATTGATCGGTCACTTTTCCGTAAATCCCTGTCTTCCTTTTTTGAGCACTCCCTAAAAAAGAAAAGAAAATCAAAAAAATCGATAGAAAAATATATTTAAACAATGACTTTGAATTTAATTTTTAAAAACAAACTACTACTACTGCACCTTCTAAAATACAGTAGCCATTGATTATCAATCAAAATTTATTTTCGAAATTTCAAAGAATAATTTCCTTTATTTGTTGACAAAATCACAAAATAAACACCTTCTTTATGATTAGAAAAAGGAATATTTTCATCTATTTCTCCTTTCTGAACTAATTGTCCTTGTATATTATAAATACGATAATTCCCTGTAAGGTTTTCCTCTGAAATGATATGAATACTTTCTTCTGCAAAACGATAAGATAGACTTACCTTATTGTCTTCAATTTGATCTACTGATGATGTTGAATTATAAACTAATTCGATATCATCAATATACAATTCATCATTTCCCGAACCTGAACCGGGAATGTTATTGGTTGTAAAACTCACCAAAATATAAGCAGGTGTCTGTGCTACTCCTGCTGTAAACGGTACAGAAAAACGTTGCCAATTACCATTAGTATTTGGAAAAGAGATTTCTGCTACTGCAACTAATGCTGCCGTTGAAGCTGCATCTTCCGGATCTCTGTAATTCATATCCTCATGAACTGATGCCTTCATTTGAGCATCTCCTACACAATTAGATTTTGCCCAAAAAACGATTGAATCCGGAACTACAGTTAAAGATTCTGAAAAATCAGGATCTCCTGTTACTGTATAATTATAATTAGACGGGTCATTCGCCGTTGTGCTTCCCATATTGATTTTTCCTAAGGTCACTAAACCATTAGCAATGATCCCAAAAGTTGATTTCGCCCAAATTTTACAACTTTTTGTACCGGCTGTTCCCGGACGGACATCTATTGAAGAAGACATTTGATCAGAAGCAGCCCACGACAATGAACCTCCTGCAGTTAAAAAACTATTCCAATTTACAGGTTCCTCCCCACTTGAAACCGGCTCCCATTGCTCAAAATCACTGTTTCCTATTTGTTGTGCGAAAAGCGTTGTTCCACTTAATAACATTATCAACAAAAATATTCTTTTTTTCATAGATTTTGTTTTAAAATTTATATACAAAAATATCTTTTTTAATGATACAACCAACCTTTGTTATACTACTTACGTCTTTTTAATACAAGAAAACCATTTAATATGCTTAACTCAAAAGAAATTATAGAATTAAATAAAAGTCAACTTATTTTGATGCGTTTCCTGAAACAATGTGTTGAATTACTCCCTATACTTTTGGAATTACAACAGAAAAAAAATCCCACTATGGAGGATGATTTAAATAACTTTAAAATTCGAGCACTATTTGAAAGTTTTAAATTTGATTCTTTTTTAGGGGTTATTATTTTTAATTCAGATATTTTACATCAATTAGAAGATACTTACAATGAAATCATCAACACCAGTAACGAAGATGATGTCTTAATACAACAAACTAAACTAAACTCTTTGATTAAAGAATTTCAGCGAATAGAAAATTCTTTACAAAAATCAATGCTAAACTAGAAAACTCAATTTCTCAATGAAACCACCTTCGGGTGGTTTTTCTTTTTCTATTAACTTTGTAATTATGCAGACTAGCAATATAACAATGCTACCGGTGATGGAACATTTCTACACCATACAAGGAGAAGGCTTTCATTCGGGGAGAGCCGCTTACTTTATTCGCTTGGCAGGATGCGATATAGAATGTGTATGGTGCGATGTTAAAGAAAGTTGGGATGCAAATCAATATCAAAATTATCCGGCAAAAGAAATTGCTCAATTCTGTGATACTGCTAAAAGTGATTTTGTCGTGATTACAGGAGGAGAACCTTGTATGTACTCACTTGAAGAATTGACTCAACAATTACATCATAAAGGGAAATACATTGCCATAGAAACTTCCGGTTGCTACCCTATTACAGGAGAAATAGATTGGATATGCTTTTCTCCTAAAAAATTTAAAAGCCCTTTAGAGTCCGTTTATAAACAAGCCGATGAACTTAAAATTATTATAGCTCATCCTTCCGATTTCGAATGGGCAGAAAACCATGCTCAAAAAGTAAATGACAATTGTAAATTGTACCTACAAGCTGAATGGTCAAAACGGGAACGATTTTTGCCTCTTATCGTTGAACATGTAAAAAATCATCCTAAATGGAATATCTCCATACAAACACATAAAATCTTGAACATCCCTTAAAAACAATCATTATGATAAGATATTTTTCTTTTTTCATTCTTTTATTCTCAATATTATCATGCTCTATTGCTCAACAACAATATTCTACAAAAAACAAAAAAGCTATTAAATTATTTGAAGCAGGAAAAAAAGCTCCCGGAGAAACGATTGATTCGGAAACAAGAGGTCCTAATTATCGTCAAGGCATCAAACTTCTTAATCAAGCTTTAGAAAAAGATCCCAACTTTTGGGAAGCCCATATGGTTGTGGGAGAATTCTGTGAATATCTGGGGGATTATGAGTGCGCTATTGAACATTACAAAAAAGCATTAGCCATAAATCCTCAAAAAAACACAACAGGAAGCACTTATTTTTATTTAGCCAACCTCCAACAAGCTGTAGGTCAATATGAGGATGCAATCAAAAACATTGATCTCTTTTTACAATTCAAAAGAGCTAATCCTGAGTTAATTAAAAGAGCTTATCTAATTCGGGCAAATAGTGAATTTGCTATCGAAGCAATGAGAAACCCTGTAGATTTTACTCCTATTAACATAGGTCCGGGAATCAACACTGCTCAACCGGAATATTTTCCCACAATTACCGTTGATGGTAAAACACTTTTATTCACACGTAGAATTAAAGACAATCGAGTAAATGGCCCTTTTAAAGAACAAGAAGACTTCTTTGTTTCTCATCTCAATGATAAAAACATTTGGGAGACGGCTGTTCCAATGCCTAAAAATATTAATACTGTTAATAACGAAGGTGCCCCCACAATATCTTCTGACGGCCGAGAATTGATTTTTATAGCTTGTCCTAATCTAGAGGGAGAATATGGTCATGGAAGGAATGGACGAGGTAGTTGTGATTTATTCTATACCAAAAAGTTAGGAAAAAGATGGTTGGACCCTATCAACTTACCGGGTAAAGTAAACAGCTACCATTGGGAAACACAACCTTCTCTTTCATCTGATGGGAAAACCCTTTATTTTATTAGAGGGATAAAAGGTCGTGGCAATCGAAAGAACTCTGATATTTATGTCGCTCACAGAAATGATGACGGGACATGGGGGGAAGCTCAACCTTTGCCACCTCACATCAACACACCTGACCAAGAAGAATCTGTCCTCATTCATCCGGATGGACGAACGCTTTATTTTGCTTCCAGAGGTCATGTCGGAATGGGAGGCTCTGACATTTATGTCACAAGAATGGATGACAACGGTAATTGGTCAAAACCTGAGAATTTAGGCTATCCTATCAATACAAAATATGATGAAAATTCTTTACTCGTTTCTCCTGATGGGGAAATAGCTTTCTTTGCATCAGACAGAAAAGGAGGATACGGAGATTTAGATATTTACTATTTTATAATGCCTAAGCATTTAAGGCCCACAAAAACTTTGTATTTTACAGGACTGGTCTTTGATAAAGACACTAAAATGCCACTTGGTGCCAAATTCCAACTCATTGACCTAAAAACAGGCAAAGAAGTAATTGTTTCCAAATCAGATAAAATTACCGGAGAATTTATGGTGTCTCTGCCTATTAATCGTTCTTATGCATTAAATGTTTCGGTTCCGGGATATGCTTTTTTCTCGAAAAACTTTGATATGATACAAAAAGAAAATCAAGATGCAGTTCATATGGATGTTCCAATGACTCCATTAACGGACAACTCTCCTATTGTATTAGATAACGTGTTTTTTGATTTAGACAAGTCTAATTTAAGACCCGAATCTTATGTAGAACTGGATAAACTTGTTGAATTCTTAAAAAAGAACCCAAATATAAAAATTGAAATCGGAGGCCATACGGATTCCAGAGGTAGTGCAGAACGAAATAAAATTCTATCTAAAAACAGAGCAAAAGCGGTTTACAACTATCTTATCAACAAAGGAGTTTTACCTTCCAGATTAAGTTATAAAGGCTATGGTGCTTCTCAACCTATTTATACGGATAAACAAATTGAGAATATGAAAACCGAAGAAGAAAAAGAAAAAGCACACCAAATGAACCGAAGAACAGAATATAAAGTTGTTCAATAAGTTTTACTTTTTCATATTTTATTCTTAACTTTATCAAGTATCATTCTTCTTTATGAGATGAAGAAAATACTTTTTATCATCACCTTATTAATGACCGGTTCCTTGTTTGCTCAAAAACAAACAGGAATAGAAACCGACATTAAT
>JALWLM010000254.1:15461-16336 GCA_027084145.1 Crocinitomicaceae bacterium
TTAATAATCTTTTTACATACACAGGAAATAATTGGGGATTTTCATCGGGTATTTCTTATATTCATCCTGTCAATCAACGACTTTATATAAAAAGCGGAATTCATTTTACTCAATTTAAAATAAAACACCTGTAATGTTTGTTTTAGCTGTTATTCGACCGGATAGTGAAACTCCCGTATCCTCAAAAATAAGACATAATTACTTCGAAATACCTTTAGGTATTAAAGTCGATTTAATCGGAAATGAAAAAGTAAAAAAACGTTTTTATTTTACCACCGGATATAGTTTAGGTATCCATCTAGGTAGTAGAAATAATCGCCTTCAAAGATGGTCACAATGAAATAAGCAATGCTGATGTAACACCGTTAGCAAATATTAAAAATAAACCAAGAAAATTTATGTTTCTTAAAAAGAATGAATTACTTTGAAAAAATAACAACAAATTCTCAGCCACATAAAGTCTTTAATTTAGACTGGTCAACCTATGGAAGTTTAGACTTTGCAGATACTTTTTTACCAGACGTTGGAGGTTATAAAGCGACAGCAATGTGGATGTTTGACGGTGCAGAATTATTTAATGACATAAAAATGTCTGAGAAAAGAACACTTTCATTATCAGAAAACAAAAAATTACTAAATCTAATTTCTTACACCTATCCAAAAGGCGTTGAAGCAGAATTAAAAAAAAACAGAGTTGTTCCGGCAAATCACGAAATACTAACATTTATAGAGGTGTCTCAAAATGGAAATGTAGAAATCCATTTTAAATTTGGAGATACGTTTAAAAAATTTTTGCAGTCCTATTTTAACGATATAGGAAAAAGTATTTCAATTTCATTATTAGAAGAAAAAGCATTTAAATCCAATATAGCTAA
>JALWLM010000255.1 GCA_027084145.1 Crocinitomicaceae bacterium
GTTTTGAGCAAATAAGGGGTTACGGAAAACAGAAGAAAATAAAATAAAAAAAGATATGTATAATAAATGCTTCATATTTAACACTAAAGTAATTAAAAAACATCAAATTACTAGTGATTAACGAATAAGCGAAACATGTCCTGTAATCGTTTCTTCAGAAGAAAGGGGTTCGCAGGAAATGTAAGTGGCTTTCCAAATATAAATTCCATCTGGAGCAGGAAAGCCTGTTTGTGTTGTCCCGTCCCAACCAATATTAATATCTCTTGATTCAAAAACAAGTTCTCCCCATCGATTAAAAATTTTTAAACTCCAAGATTCTAAAGGGAGATAAACAACGGGTAAAAAAATATTATTGAATTGATTTCCGTCCGGAGTAAAAGAATTCGGAGCATAAATAGTAAAAGGTTCGATAATTATTTTTCTTCTAGTTGTGTCTTTACATCCATAATCAGAGGTTACCACTAAAGTTGGGTAATGAGTTCCGGCAGAAAGATAGGTATATATAGGGTTCGCTAAGGTGTCGTAAGTTAAAGAATCATCATCAAAAAAATAAAAATAAGAAGTAGCTAAAGAAGAGAAGTCAAGAAAATCTATTGTAGAATTACAAATGTCTGTTTTTTCAGGAGAAACACTAAAATCAGCTACAGGAGAAGGGTGTATATTAATGAGGTCAGGTTTTGTCATTGTAAGTGTATCAATACACCCCGAGGTTGTTATAATGGTAAGGCTAACCGGATAGCTTCCTGGCGAAAAATAAGTGTGTGAAGGATTTTGTTCCGAAGAAAAATCGCCGTCACCAAAATCCCATTGGTATAATATTTCGCTTTCTGCAAAACTTAAGTCTATAAACTGAGCGTTGAATGGAGCGCATTGAAGTCCTGCTTCTAAAGAAAAATCAATGGTTGGTTCTTGAAATAGATAAACAGTGTGTGTGGCTGTTTCCGAACAGTTTAAAAAGGTTCCTGTTAACGTAATATAATGCACCCCCGGAGTTGAAAAGGAAACATTGTTTTCAATGAGGTTGTTAGATGATGAAATAGATGCATTAGGACCAAAATCCCAAGAATATGTTGCTCCTGAAGGACCGGAAACATTAGCTGTAAAATCAAAACTATTACCGACAATACACAAAGAGTCATCTGAAACGGTAAAATCAACATTCAAAGGTTCATAGACGGTAAATGTATGCGTTGTTGTATCTCTACATAGTGGAGAATTTCCAACAATTAAGGTTGTTGTATATGTTCCGGGGTTTGTAAAAGTGTGGATCGGAAAAATATCGGAAGAAGAATTTCCGTCACCAAAGTCCCAAAGGTTGAAAGCATTATTTGATGAGGTGTTATTAAAGGGTACCGTTAGACCAATACAAGCAATATCTTGAGGAACCTCAAAAGAGGCAAGAGGTTCAGGAAAAATAAAAACAGAGTCCGTATATGAGGAGCTACATAGTGTATCATAATTAACGGTTAATGTAATAGGAATAAATCCGGAAGAAGAAAAAACAACATTATTTACATTCAATATTCCTGTAACGGAAGACGGGGTTCCGGAAGGACTAAAGTTCCACTCAAATGTTGATCCGGAGGGAGCGTTTGTTGTTCCTGAAAAATTAAATGGCTGACCAAAACATAAAGAATCATCAGATGTAAAAGAAACAACAAAAGGATCGTTTACATAAACATCCATGTAAGCGGTGTCTGTACATGGCCATCCCGGGTTAACAATGAGTGTTACAGTATAATGTCCGCTTTGAGGATAAGTAAAAGACGGGCTAAAAGAAGTGCTTATATCTGTGTTCGTTCCGGGAACACCAAAATCCCAATAATAATTGGTTCCTCCATATGAATTATTGACAAAATTAACAGTTAAACCTTGACAATAAGAAGTAAAACCGGGTAGTTGTTCTTGTGTAGGAAGAATAGCTTCCAGCTGTATCTGGCAATTGAAAACATTAAAAATAAAGTCCCTTATTGTTCGGTTAATAACAACCCCGTTTCTAATTTCTTCTACTTGTACACCAACGACAAAACGGCCTGTAAGGTTTGGGGATGCGGTAAGAAGACCGGTGTTTGGATCAATGTTAATACTTGCACCAGGCCCTAACGGATTGTTGGTTGAGTAACCATTAGACCAAACAACATTTCCATATGGAGGGGAGGGAGGAGGCATTGGCATTGGCTGAAAAGAAGAAGCTCCCGAATGAGGTTGAACTAAAGAATAAACGAGTTGATCTCCATCCGGATCTGTAGCACTATGATCAAAAATTAAGTCATCATTATTACATAATAGTTGAGGAGGATAATCATTAAATCTTGGGCTACTGTTAATATTAAAATTGTTTGCAGCCCCGGGAACAACACATGTAAGCGTAAAACCTGTATCACCCGGTTGATTAATATTATTAATGTTTGGTCCCCGACAGCAACGTTGATAAGAAATAGTATATCCCAGAGTGCTGGGGGGAAGAGAAATAACCGCTTGATATAAGGCGTGTTCTGTACAGATATTTGAAGGAGGAACAACACAAGGGTTGTTAAAAGTTACAGGGACAGGGGTTTTTCCCGGAAAAGAAATTAATACTTCTTGAATCAAGTTTCCATTTGAGTTACTGAAAACACCAAGAGACATAGGATCATCAAACTCTGCCCCGGTGGAGTTACAGTCTCTATATACAGAAATATAAAAACGATATTGGTTATTTCCTAAATAATCATAATAAATTTCACCACCGATAATATGAGAGGCATTAACGGAAATAGAGAAAAAAAATAGGTATAAATAAAAAAAGTATTTCATTTCTTTTTTAACGAAAGAAGGGGATAAAAGTTGTTTATATGTAGCAAAAACAAAGCCAAATTTTAGTAAAAAACAAAGGAGCAGGTTATAAAAAAAACCTAAAACTACTTGTTTTAGGTTTTTTGTAGTGGTCCCACCTGGGCTCGAACCAGGGACCCCTTGATTATGAGTCAAGTGCTCTAACCAGCTGAGCTATAGGACCTGCTTGTTAAAAGCGAATGCAAATATAAATAGAATTTTTGATTTATGTCCGAAAAAAAATTAGAACAACTTTGTAAACAAGAAAAAAGCAACAAAAACTAAAAGAATAGCAAAAGCTTTTTTAAGCCACTCAGAAGAAACTTTTTTCTGGTAATGATTTCCTAAAAACACACCGATAATAGTAACCGCAGTAAGTAATAGTAACAAAGTCCAGTCAATACCGATTTCTAAAATTTCCGGATTAAAAATGTCACCAATAAGTGCTATTCCAGATTGAATGGTAATGATAAACATGGATGTAGCAACAGCTTTTTTCATGTCTAACCCCATACCAAGTAGTATAGGAACAATAATAAATCCACCTCCGGCACCAATAAATCCGCTTAACAAGCCGGTAAGAGCTCCAAATAAGACAATTTTAATAGTAGAAGTGTTTTCTATGGGCGTTGCTTTTATCGACAATAAAGCTCTTATTGCAATGAAAAGCATAACGGAAATGAGTATTACCGTAATTATATCGGCTCGTTGTGTTACATGTCCAAAAAGATTAAAAGATGAGGGTATCTTAGGCATAATCACGCTTCTTATAAAAAATGCAACAAGCATACTTGGAATGACAAAAATAACACCCTGTTTTATTGAAACCTCTCCGGCTCTAAAACGTTGAAGAGATCCGATTCCGGAAGAAAAAGCAACAACAAATAACGAGTAAGTGGTTGCTAGTAGCATCGGGACATCAAATAAATAATGAACAAGAGGAACAGTTAAAATAGACCCACCTCCTCCAACGAGTCCTAAAACAACACCTATAAGAAAAGAAATAAAAAGTCCTAAAAAGTAAGTCATAAACGCAAAGATATCAATGGTGAGGGATAAAATCGTAACTTATGTTGCAAAACGAACGCGAAAAATAAGCAACGAAAGAATACCGAAAATAATAGAAGCAAAAACCAAATGAGCTGTTTGTACAAGACCCGGCATATCAAAATGGGCAAGAAGAACACCAGACAACAGCTCTACAACAAGTAAAATAAATAGAAGCCGAATCAATTTATTTTTATATTTTAATTCATTTTTAACAGCTAAAAACCCGATGAGTAACAGAACAAACCAAGAAAAACTTCGGTGAACAATAAAGCGCCACCCTAAACTATTCGTCCACATATCACGGCTAAATCCATTTTTAGTAAGACTGTCAACCAT
>JALWLM010000256.1 GCA_027084145.1 Crocinitomicaceae bacterium
TTTTTTTTTTTTTTTTTCTTCTTTTTTTTTTTTATTTTATATTTTTTTATCTTTTTTTTTTTTTCTTTTTGCCTCTTCTTCTGCTTTTTCTGCTTCCTCTTTTCTCCTTTCTGCTTCCATTGCTCTTTTTTCAGCTTCTTCTTTTCTTTTCTTTGCAAGCTCTTCTCTTTCTTTCGCCTCTTTTTCTATTTTTGCTTTCTCTTCTTCTGTTAAGGAATTACTTTCTTTTATAATTGCATCTTTTTTCTTTTTAGCTTCTTCTGCTTCTTTTAATGCTTTTTCTTTTTCTTCTAGAAGAGTTTCTCTTTCTTTATCTATTTTCTCTTGTTCTATCTTATGGCTTTCAATTTCTTTTTTCGTTATTTCTGCTTCTTGATTTATTGCTTCTGTTTCTTTCTTTAACTCAGAAACAATGACAACATGTTCGGACTTAATTTCACTGACACTTTCTTTCTTTTTTCTAAGTGAAATAAGATATGTTCGTCCATCTTCAAGTTTAGAAACCGAAAGTTTTCCCGGAGCATATAGTTTATGATAAACTTCAATGGTAATCGCTTGTCCTGTGTAGGTGGTTGTTTTGATACTGGCTACTCCTTGCTCATTGGTTGTTCCCGTGCCTAATAACATCTTATTATAAGTAATTTTAACCAGTGCTCCGTGTACAGGTGTTGTGTCGCTTTTTACAGATACGTTGACGGTAATGACATTCTGACTTCTTATGATAGTCGCCTCTTTGTTTATTATTGCTTTAGCATAAGTTTGTAATGCAAATATTAATGCTGTAGATAATAAGATAATTGTTTTCATTTTTATTTGAATTAAATGGTTTGTTTGTGTAAATATACATTATTTATGTCAAAGCTAACATTAAAAAGTGTGCCAAAAATTATATCTTTACATTAATGTTTTTTCATCAAGTAATAGGACATCAAGATCTAAAAACCCGATTAATTAGAGAGGTAGAAGGGGATAGAGTGGCGCATGCTAAAATGTTTGTAGGAGAATCGGGGTACGGAGGATTGCCTTTGGCTATGGCTTTCGCTCAATATCTTTTGTGTGAAAATAGGGGGGTAAATGATAGTTGCGGTAAATGTCCCTCATGTATTCAAGCAAGTAAATTAGAACATCCGGATATTCATTTTTCTTTTCCAACTGTATTGGCAATAAGTAAAACTTCTACACCGTTATTAAATGAATGGAGGGAAATTGTTTTAGAAAAAAACGGATATTTTGATGAAGAAGATTGGAGGAAGCATATAGATGTCAAGAGCCGGCCTGTAGTAATAGGAACTGATGAAAGTCAAAGTATTGTTAAAAAGCTTAGCCTAAAAGCTTTTGGGGGAAAGTATAAGGTTTTAATTGTTTGGTTGCCTGAATTAATGAATGCTTCCTGTGCTAATAAATTGTTAAAGTTGATTGAAGAACCCCCAAAAGACACTGTTTTATTGTTTGTCTCTGAATCTACTGAAAATATAATGGCTACAATTTTGTCAAGAGTGCAAATAACCGATGTGCCTAAGGTAGATAAAGAGTCACTGGAGCAGTTTGTTTATGAATGGGAAAAAGAAATATCAGATAATGAGTTAGATAAAGTAGTTGCTTTTTCAGATGGAAACATAATAAGATTATTACATTATTTAGAAGAAGGGGAAATTTTATCGAAGGGATTTGAATCTTTTGTTACTTTAATGAGAGTATGTTATAAAAAAGATGTTTTAGAGATGATTCGTTGGTCGGAGAATATGGCTAAAGAAGGGAAAATGATGCAACAGAATTTTTTGCTCTATGCCTTACAGATGTTTCGGAGGAGTATTTTAATGAATTATGTGGGTATGGAAAGTGGTTTAGTACAAGTGGCGGAGCAAGAGAAAGTTTTTTTAGATAAATTTTCAAAGTTCATTACGAATAACAATATTGATAAAATGATGGAAAGCTTTGACAAAGCACATTATCACTTAGAAAGAAATGGAAGTTCAGTGATTATTTTCACGAACTTATGTTTTCAAGTAATGCGTTTTATCCATTACCGTTAATATTTTCTTGGTTTAATTGTTTAACTTTATAGCGACAGAAAAAAATAAAGGATGAGTTGTACGAATTGTGGTAACGGAACACCAAATGGATGTAAAAGTAATGGTAATTGTAGTTCCGTAGGATGTCATAAATTAGAAGTTTATGATTGGCTTTCTGATATTATGTTACCGCAAGGTCAAAAGCCATTTGACATTGTTGAAGTGCGTTTCAAAAATAGTAGAAAAGAATTTTACCGTAATATTAAAGATTTAAAACTGCAAGTAGGAGATGTAGTTGTAGTAGAAGCAAAGACAGGGGGAGGATATGATGTGGGAATTGTGTCTGTTGTAGGAGAACTTGCAAGAATACAAGTCAAAAAGAAAGCTCCAAACCTAAAAAAATCTGAGCTAAAATCGATAAAGCATATTGCCAAACAAGAAGAAATTGACAAGTGGATAAAAGCTCGATCATTAGAGAAGAAAGTCATGTTTCAAGCGAGAACCTTAGCGGTTAATTTAGGATTGGAAATGAAGATCTCCGATGTTGAATATCAGGGAGACTTAAAAAAAGCAACATTTTATTATACTGCAGATTCAAGAGTCGATTTCCGTCAGTTAATAAAAGACATGGCTTCTGAATTTAAGGTGAGAATAGAAATGAAGCAAATTGGGGCAAGACAAGAAGCTTCTAGATTGGGAGGAATAGGTTCTTGTGGTAGAGAATTATGTTGTTCAACTTGGCTTACGGATTTCAGATCGGTATCGACTTCTGCAGCGAGATATCAACAACTATCATTAAACCCACAAAAATTAGCCGGACAATGTGGTAAATTAAAATGCTGTCTGAATTATGAGCTTGATATGTATCTGGACGCATTAAAGGCATTTCCAAAAGGAGACGTGAAATTAAAGACAAAAAAAGGAATAGCACATTATGTAAAGACAGATGTCTTTAAAGAAGAAATGTGGTATGCTTATGATGATGGGGAAGGACTTGGGTCAACGCTTATATCTCTTAAACCGGAAAGAGTTCGTGAAATTATAAGAATGAATAAAAAAGGAGAGGAGCCGGTTGATTTGTCTGATTTTATAACGGTCACTAAAGTAGATGAAAAGAAAGAGTTTGAAAACATCGTAGGGCAAGATGATTTAAATCGCTTTGAGCATTTGTTTAAATCAAAAAAAGAAAAAGGAAGAAAGAATAAAAAAAGAGGGGGAGGAAATCGAGGAAGAAGGAAGTATAACAATAAGAGAAAAAGAGGGAATGGACAGAAAAAGAATTAGTTTTTATTTGATGTTAATGCTGTTTTTCATAATAAGTGCTTGTTCTAAAGCACCGTATTATGAAAAGACTTATTCTTTTAAAGATAGAATATGGTCACTTGATGTAAAGCCTGAATTTGTTGTTGATATTAACGATATATCTAAATTATATACTTTTGAATTAGCGATAAGAACAACAACGAATTATAAATACAATAATCTTTGGATTTTTCTTCGTACAGAAGCACCTGACGGTTCGGTTTCAAGAGAGGCTTTTGAATTGAAAATTACAGATGAGTTTGGGAATTGGCTAGGAGAAAAAACCGGAACTATTGTCGAGACAAAATTGCGATTTAAAGAAAGGAAACTGCCATTAAAAGGAGTGTATAAATTCAAAGTGGAGCAAGCAGTAACTTTGTCGAAGGTGGATGAGGTGTTGGACATTCGATTTAAAGTAGAAGAAAAAGAAAGATAATTTATGAGGAATTAAAGCCCTTTGTTATCATGAACTTTATAGAAAAAACAATAGAGCAATTTGAGCCTATTTCATTAAAAGAGATGGATAATGTATCTTTAATGAATAGGGTAGATACAAAGTTTATTTTTTCAAAGTATCAATTAAAAGAATTTTTACCGTTGCTAAAAGAACAATATCGTATTTTAGAAATTGACAATAAATGTATTTTTTCATATAAGAGTGTTTATTGGGATACGCCTGACTTTCTTTCATATCAAGACCATTCAAGAAAGAAGAGAAATCGTTTTAAAATTAGAAAACGTTCATATCTGGATTCGGGGTTGACTTTTTTTGAGATTAAAAAAAAAGAAAACGGAAGAACAATTAAATCAAGAATAAAAATAAAGTCAATCAATAATAATTTACAACTTTTTGAAAGTGAATTTATTAATGAAGTT
>JALWLM010000257.1 GCA_027084145.1 Crocinitomicaceae bacterium
GAAAACGTTATTCTTCCTCTTCTAACAGCTACACTTATATGGTTTATTATAAAAACCGTCAGAATTTCTATACAAAAATACATACCAAAAATTAACAGATTCAATCAATGGTACTTAACATTCTTGTCTACAATTATTGTATTTAGCATTTCTTATTTAATCATTCATATCCTTGTAAACAATGTAGAAGTTTTAATCCATACATATGATAAATATTCGGAGAACATCACATTGGTCACCCGCAAAATAAGCCGTTATTTACCTGCAGAAATTAAAGAGGAAGTTTTCAATTTATTATCAAACATTGATCTCAGCGTCTTTTTTAAACAGTTTATTAATTCTATCTATTCTTTGATCGGTAATTTGATGATGATAATCCTCTATGTCATTTTTATCTTTATCGAGGAAAATATGTTCCGATATAAACTCAAACACCTATTCAAAAATAAAGATTCTCATCATCGATTCAATAAAATAGTCAAACAAATAGAAAACTCCATGTCCAGATACCTTCAAATCAAGACATTATCTAATTTTTTAACCGCTTTTTTTTCTTATTTTGTTCTTTTATTTTCAGGAATTGATTCTCCTTTTTTCTGGGCTTTCATCATTTTTATATTTAACTACATTCCCGCTGTCGGCCCCATCGTTGTTACATTTATACCTGCATTTTTTGCTTTATTGCAATTTGGAGGGTTTTACGAATTTATGATTATCCTCACCGGAGTTGGAGTCATTTCCTTGGTTATCGGCAATTTTTTAGAACCTAAAATGATGGGGGACTCTTTAAATATTAGTCCTTTGGTCACCATCATTTCATTAGCCGTATGGGGAAGTATTTGGGGAACAATAGGAATGTTCCTTTGTATTCCTTTTACCGTTGCTTTGATTATTATTCTTGCTCAGTTTGAAAACACTCGTCCTATAGCAATCCTTTTATCTGAAAAAGGTTATATTGATTATCAAGAAGACTCATGAAACAAATTGAATTCACACTTCCACGATTTAAACAAGGTTTTCATATTATTACAGACATAGTAATTGCAAACATAGGCCAACTTCCGAAAACAGGTTTACTCCATTTGTTTTTAAAACATACTTCTGCGGGGATATGCATCAATGAAAATGCCGACCCATCTGTTTTACATGACTTAAATGAATGGTTTAATCGTAATATTAAAGAGAACGAACCTTATTACCTTCACATTTATGAAGGACAGGATGATATGCCTGCACATATAAAATCAATTCTTACAAGTTGCGAAATTACAATTCCTATTTCCGGAGGAAAGTTAAATCTCGGAACATGGCAGGGCATTTATCTCGCTGAATTTAGAATGCGTGCATCAGAAAGAACAATTGTTGCTACAATTATGGAGTAATTTTAACTTCTTTCTTCAAATCAAAATGTTTTTCCGCCTCTTTAACAATATAACTTCCTATTGCTAACGACGCTGTAGCAGCAGGAGAAGGAGCATTCAATACATGTATTGAATCGCCATGGTATTCTATTCGAAAATCATCTCTGGTATCCCCGTCTTCGCTCAATAATAAGGCCCTTACCCCTGCTCTTCCCGGACGAATATCATCCATTGTCAAAGAAGGAATCAAACGTTGTAATGTTTTTAAAAATAATTTCTTAGAAAAAGCTCTTCTATATTCGTTAATACCAAAACTCATGTTTTTAAAGAACAATTTCCACGTTCCTTTGTAAGTCAAGGCGTCCCAAGTGTCTTTCAATGAAAAGTCTGTTTTCCCGTAACCTTCTCTTTTAAATGTAAATACCGCATTAGGACCACATTCAATTTCTCCATTGGTCATTCTTGTAAAATGAACTCCTAAAAACGGAAAATCAGGATTCGGAACAGGATAAATTAAATTTTTGACCTTATGCTTTCCCGATTCTGTTAATTCATAATAATCTCCTCTAAAGCCAACTACTTTTTCTTTTAAATTAACCCCGTCCTTTTTTGCTAAACGGTCTGCATTAAGTCCCCCACAAAAGATAAGATATCTTCCTTTAACATCTCCTTGAGAAGTCTTCACTATTTTACCTCCTTCTTTATTATTTTCTATGCCGATTACTTCATGATTTAAAAACAAATGGCTATCAGGGTTGATTTTTTGCGCCAATTCCACCATTTTATTTGTAGCTTCGACAAAATCAATTATTCCTGTACACGGCACCCAAATCCCTGCTATACCTTCTACATAAGGTTCGTGTTTTTTGATTTCCTCTCCACTTATCTTTTTAATTCCTTCAATCTCATTTTTCAGTCCTGTCTGAAAAATTTTATCTAAATAAGGAAGCTCTTTTTCATCTGTAGCAACAACCACTTTTCCACATACATCATGCGGTATATTGTGTTCTTGTGCAAATGCGACAAGTTCTCTTCTTCCTTCGACACAATTTTTTGCTTTTAATGATCCGGGTGTATAATAAAGACCTGAATGAATCACCCCCGAATTGTGACCTGTTTGATGACCTGCCAATCTATCCTCTTTTTCAAGTAGCGCAATCTTTAGCTCAGGATATTTTTTTTGAAGTTTATAAAATGTAGCGGCTCCAACGATTCCTCCTCCAATAATAACAATATCGTATTTCATAAAGTATATTTTACTTAATGCAAAACAAAGGTAATTAAAGCTTTTTATTTCGTACAGTATTTTTAAATGAATTCACTAAAATATTTTTATAATAATTCAACTAACAAAACATTCCTTAACTTTGTAATATGCGAATTGATATTCTCACCATACTACCCAAGTTATTGGAAGGACCTTTTTCAGAGTCAATTATGAAAAGAGCTCAAGAAAAAGGTCTTTTAGAGTTATATATTCATAACATCCGTGATTATTCAAAGAACAAACATAAAAAAGTAGATGATGAACAGTATGGAGGAGGTGCGGGAATGGTAATGACGATACAGCCCATAGCGGATTTGATTGAAAAACTAACCCATGAAAGAGATTATGATGAAATCATCTTTATGACTCCCGACGGAGAAATTTTAGAACAAAAAACTTGCAACGAACTTAGCACAAAGAAAAACATCATCATTTTATGCGGTCATTACAAAGGAATAGATGAACGGATACGAGAACATTTAATTACAAAAGAAATATCTATCGGTTCTTATGTCTTAACGGGTGGCGAACTTGCCGCTTGTGTTCTTGTTGACAGTATTGTTCGTCTAATTCCCGGTGTTTTAAATGATGAGACATCAGCTTTAACCGATAGTTTTCAAGACAACCTGCTCTCCCCTCCTGTATACACCCGACCTGCAGAATATAACGGATGGAAAGTTCCCAATGTCCTTTTATCCGGAAATTTTAAAAAGATAGATGAATGGAGAGAACAAAAAGCATTGGAGCGAACTAAAAAAAGAAGACCTGATTTATTAAAATAAACATGGATACAGTAAAAAAAGCTATTGAAACTTTAAAAGAAGGAGGTACAGTCTTATATCCTACGGATACTATTTGGGGACTTGGATGCGATGCTACCAATGAAGAAGCTTGTCAAAAAATTATTAAAATTAAAAACCGACCGACCAATAAAAGCCTTATCGTTTTGGTTGATGATTTCCCTATGTTGGAACAATATATTCCTGAATTTAACGAAGTTTGTTATGACCTGGTCGATTATGCCACAAAACCATTAACAATTATATATCCTAACGCTAAAGGACTAGCTCCTTCTGTTATTGCCGAAGACGGTAGTGTAGGGATTAGAATCACGAAGGATCCGGTTTGTTTACAGTTAATTAGAGGTTTGAAAAAACCAATCGTCAGTACTTCTGCAAATATTTCAAACGCTCCTTCTCCTGTTTGTTTTGATGAAATTGATAAAAGTATTAAAGAGCAAGTAGATACCATTGTAGAGAAGCGGGTTTCTGAAAAAATGACTCAACCTTCACAAATTATAAAAATAGACCTTGACGGAAAAATTTCAATTATTCGCAAATAAATTCTCGAAGCAACTTCGCACTTTTTTTAAACTTGTTTAAATGAACCATGTGCCCTCCATTTTGGATTACTTCTAACCTGCAATTATCACCTAAATATCTCTTTAACAAACGTGCTTTTTCTACGGGAACAGCAATATCATTCGCCCCCCATAAAAGTAATACGGGAAAATCAAAATGATACTCTTGTTTTGCAT
>JALWLM010000258.1 GCA_027084145.1 Crocinitomicaceae bacterium
AAATCACAAATTATTCCGGCTTGACATTTTTCGATTACTTCTGCCGCATCACCTTTTTTAGGTCCAATCATCAGAATAGGACGTCTAGCTTGTAAATATTCAAACAATTTACCGGTAAGAACAAACTCCGCATTTTCTATTCTGTCAATAGGAAGTAGAAGGACTTGAGCTGATTGTTGTATTTCTTTGGCTTTGAAATGATTAACATGTGGGATATGATTTACATAATCGGAAAGTTCGTGTTGTTGAAGAGATTCCATGACTTCAGGGGCAACGTTTCCAACTAATTTTATCTCTAAGTCTGATGCAAATTGATTGTTTTCTTTCATTAAAGATGAAAGAACTTGCCATAAGTCCGTACAATTTCGAGTTAAATAAATACTTCCTGTATGTACAATCGTAAATTTTTTATCTAATTCAATATGATGCTCAATCGTAGATGAAACAGAGTTGTCATAACCGTTATAGATGATTTCACTTGTTACATTGTACTTTTCTTCAAATTCTTTTTGAATGGTTTTTCCTACGACAACTACTTTTGATGCCTTTGTTACGACATCTTTTTCTTGTTGTTCGTGTTTTCTTTTCGCAAAATCGAATAAGTTCATCTTTTGCAAATAATCCATACTGGTCCAAGGGTCTCTAAAATCAGCAATCCAAGGCGTATTCGTTTCTTCTGAAAGATTCAAGCCTATAAGATGAGTGCTATGAGGGGGACCGGTGGAGATAATAGCATCTACAGGATTAAGCTTTAAATATTTATTTAAATATTTAGTGGAAGGTTTAATCCAAAGCATTCTGGCATCAGGAATAAAAAAATTTCCCCGAATGGTCCACATCATTTTTTTAAAAAAAGAATTTTCTACTTTAGATTGCTGTTGTAATTGATAAACAGATTTGGCTTTATCTTTTTTTAGAAAAGAAAGTACTTTGTTGGGTTCAGGAACACTGAAACGAAGTACTTCAATATCATCGGGGACATCCTCTTTCAATTTTTCATCAATTAACGGGTAAATAGCATCTTTTGCCGTAAATATGATGGGTTCCCAACCGTATTTTTTGAGTCTTTTAGAAAATTGAAGCCATCGTTGAACACCAATACCTCCTGCTGGAGGCCAGTAATAAGTAATAATTAAGACTCGTTTCATGTTTGTAAAGATATCAAACTAATTTTCAAGTAATTTACGTAGTTGCAGTTTTAATTTTTTAATTCGTTGTTGTTTCCCTCGTTCTCTTAAGTTAATAGCAGTTTCCGTATAGTACCGATGAACATTTTCTAAAAAATGAAGTTGAAATTTAATCCATTCTTCTTCTGTAAATTTTTTTCCTGTTTGTTCTAATTCAATTCTAAGTTTATTAGCAATAATAGGGTAATCAGCTCTACCTAAATAATCAAAATCTGCATCATGAAGAATTGCTTCCAATAAGTTTTTGGGTTGTTCATCAGGTTTTGTGGCATTAATCATTCCTGCAATTTGCATGATTTGAAAGTTGGAATAACCATATTTTGGAAGCATGTTTTTAGTGAGATTAATAGCATGTTCCTCATTTTCTTCTTCCGAAAGGATGTACCCTGCATCATGTAGCAATGCAGCTGTTCGAAGTAGAATGATTTCATCGGAACTACATCCTTCCAGTTTCCCGTAAATGATCGCACTTTTTTCTACATTTTCAAAATGTTGAATATCATGATAGCATAAATACTCAGGGATAAGTGACTTGAGTTTATGAATTAAATCTTTTCTTAATTGATGGAAATCGATCCTGGACAATCCGCAAATAAGACGAAGTTCTGTACCCGGATAAAATCCTTCTTCGTACATGGAGTATTCTTTTCGTATTTTTTCTAGAAAATACATCTCTATAGCTCCCCCTCGTTTTTGTAAATCAATTTCACCTCTGTTGGTTGTGTAAAAATAATTTTTGACGTATTCATATACGGGTTTAGTGATACTGATTGTACCCGGGAGCGTATATTGTTCAGTCCTTTGTGCGATATTAACAGTGTCTCCCCATATGTCATAATTTAACTTAGAAGTACCAATGACACCGGAAACCAAAGCTCCCATATGAATTCCGATTCTGATATCCCAATAATCTCCATTAATAGCAATAGCAGCTTCTTTTTCCATATGAACAAAATGCTTTATTTCAATAGCAGCTAAACAAGCTCTTAGTGCAGGGTTAGGATTGTTTTCAGTAACGCCTCCTAAAGCCATGTAGGCATCTCCAATGGTTTTTATTTTTTCAAGTTTATATTTAGAAATAATCTCATCAAATTTAGAGAAGTACCTATTTAATTTTTTAATAAGCGATATTGGTCTAAGTTGTTTAGCTTTCGAAGAAAAATCTACGAAATCGGTAAAAATGACGACGCCATGATCTATTTTTTTAGGAGAAAAAGTGTTTTTTTGAGCTAGTTCATAAAGTACATTTTCAGGGAAAATATTTTGGAGTAACTGTCCGATACGCTTATCTTTAAAATAGATTTTTTTGTAAATTTCTACTTTTCTTCGAATCAGTTCTTTATTGAATGGAGCGCAACAAATAAAATCGATAGCACCATATTTTAAACTCTTTGTAATGATTTCTTTAGGCTCTTCTCTTTTTTCTGAAATAGCAATGATATAGCGATTCTCAAGGCTTGATATTTTATCTGAAAATTCTTTTAGCTCGCGAATGTCTTCTAATGCATCGATATTAATAAGAATGATACCAATATTTCTTTTAATAACCGTTGATACTGCCTCTATAATATCATCTTTTAAGATGATATTATTCCCTTTTCCAATAAGTGTTTGTTTTAAATTTTCTTTGATACTGTTTAAAGGATCAATAATGAGGATATTAATGAAACGGGTTGTTTTCATAATAAGATAGTTTCATTATTAATTTGTACACCTGTGAGAAATAGGATTTTACGAATCACTTTATCTACAACAGAATCAGGACAAGAAGCACCGGAAGTAATAATAATTTTTAGTTTTTCTTTATTAGGTAGAAACTCTTGTTCTATTACTTTCTTTTGATGAATATCAAAAGATCGGACTTTTTCTTTGGATATAATTTCTTTTTCATTTCGAATAAAAAAACAGTTAAATTTTTGTTCTAATAATTCAACTAAATGCGTAGTGTTGCTACTATTGTATCCTCCGACAATAATTGCCAAGTCAGCGTCATAATTAAGTAATTCTATCGTTGCTTGTTGGTTGTCGTTTGTTGCATAGCATAAAGTATCTCTTGTATTGGCGTAGTGTTGTTTTAAATTTTCTTCCCCGTATTTTTTCTTCATTACATTTTTGAAATAGTCTGCAATTTCTTGGGTTTCACTAGCCAACATTGTCGTTTGATTAACAACGCCTATTTTTTCAAAGTCTTTAAGCGGATTCAGTCCGATAGAAATTTTATCACGAAAAGTTTGATGGAACTGCTCAATAGGTAAATTACCTAACATGAATTCCCCTAGTATTTTAGCTTCGTTTAAATCCTTCACGATGATAGAAGGTGCATTTTCTTTACTATGAGAAAAAGTGGCACGTGTTTCTTCGTGTTTATGTTTTCCGTGAATTATAATTGTAAAGTTATCTTCCCCCAGTTTAGCCGATCTGTTCCATACCTTTTCAACAAATGGGCAAGTTGTATTGTATGTTTTTGTTATCAGTTTTTTCTTTTTAATGATGTTTTCAATCTCTACGGTTGTTCCAAATGCAGGAATAATCAGAATGTCATCAGCGTTAATTTCATCCCAAGGAATGAGTTGTTTTCCATTAGTGTCTTGAATAAAATGAATCCCTTGATTTTCTAAATCTTCATTTACGTCAGGATTGTGAATCATTTGACTAATTAGAAAAATTCGTTTACCCGGATTTTCTTCAATTGCTGTATAAGATTTCTCAATTGCATTTTCCACACCATAACAAAAACCAAAATGACGACTGATAATAAAATCAATATTACCAATAGGTAGAATTGTTGGACGGAAATCTTTTTTCCTTGGGTCTTCTATCTTCCTTTTCGCCTTTACTTTACTAATAATCGGCGAACGATAATATTCCGGTATGTTGAATTTTTTCATTAAATCAAAGCTAATAAAAGCAATACAAAAATGGAAAAAAGAATGAAACTATTTCCTGTTTTCCTCATTTTAACACCCAAAAT
>JALWLM010000259.1 GCA_027084145.1 Crocinitomicaceae bacterium
CTCATTATTCAATTGATAAAGCTTCAAATTTATTGTCGATTGATGTTGTCAAAGTTCCTGTAAATGAGAATAATAGAAAAATTGAAAAAGAATCTCTAATTCAGATTTTTAAAAAGGAAAAAGAAGCGGGAAGGAAATATTTTATTGTCATAGCTAATATGATGACAACAATGTATGGTTCAGTGGATGATGTTAACGATTATGTTGATGCTTTGAATGATTTGTCTTTAGAATATAAAATTCATGTTGATGGTGCCTTTGGAGGTTTTTATTATCCGTTCTCAAATGAGGATAATCCTTTGACGTTTAAAAATAAAGATATTTCATCATTTACATTAGACGCTCATAAAATGGCACAAGCTCCTTACGGAACAGGTATTTTTATTGCGAGAAAAGGATTAATTAGCTATGCCAATACAAAAGAAGCTAAATATGTAGAGGGAGAGGATTACACATTGATTGGGAGCCGTTCAGGAGCCAATGCAGTAGCAGTATGGATGATTTTAATGAAGAACGGACCTTATGGTTGGTTTGAAAAAATCTATATTTTGCAGAAAAGAACAGAATGGCTGTGTAATAAATTAACTGAAAAAAATATTGATTTCTTTAGAGATGTACACTCTAATATTGTAACAATAAAAAGCTCGTTTATCTCTCAAGAAGTAGCTTCAAAATTCGGGTTGGTTCCGGATAATCACGAAAAACCAAATTGGTATAAAATTGTTGTGATGGAGCATGTAGATATTGAAAAATTAGAACTATTGATTCATTCAATTTAACTGTTTTTTTAAAGCAAATAATTCATCTCTCAACCTAGCTGCTTCCATAAAATCTAATGATTTAGCAGCCTTTTGCATTTGTTTTTCGGTATATTGAATTGCTTTTTTCAATTGTTCAGGAGACATCTTTTGTATAATAGGATCTGCTGCAATAGAGATATGATTATCAATAATATATGCTTTTGTTGCATTTTCTCCGTCAGCGACAGCTGTGGAAACCAATATTTCTTCTTTAGACTTATGTAGTGGAGTAGGAGTAATGCCGTGTTTTTTATTATATTCTTCTTGAATTTTACGTCTTCGATTGGTCTCGTCAATCGTTTTTTGCATGGAATCGGTTATCTGATCAGCATACATGATAACTGTGCCATTGACATTTCGGGCTGCTCTTCCTACCGTTTGAACAAGTGAACGAACATTTCTTAAGAAACCCTCTTTGTCTGCATCAATAATTGCGACAAGTGAGACTTCGGGTAAATCTAAACCTTCACGAAGTAAATTAACACCAATTAATACATCAAATTCACCTAATCGCAGTTGTCGCAAAATTTCTACTCGTTCAATCGTATCAATATCGGAGTGGATGTATCGGCATTTTATATCAATTTTTGAAAGATATTTTTGAAGCTCTTCCGCCATCCTTTTTGTTAAGGTAGTCACTAAAGTACGTTCATTCTTTTCAATTCTTTGATGAATTTCAGATATTAAATCATCAATTTGATTAGCACTTGGACGAACATCTATTTTAGGATCAAGTAACCCTGTCGGTCGTATAATTTGCTCAATAATGACCCCCTCACTTTTTTCAATTTCATAATCTCCGGGAGTGGCAGATACATAAATACATTGATTTAAAAGACTTTCAAATTCTTCAAATTTCAACGGCCGATTGTCGAGTGCTGCTTGTAACCTGAATCCATATTCCACCAAATTTTCTTTTCTGGATCTATCTCCTCCGTACATTGCACGAATTTGGGGAATCGTAACGTGACTCTCATCAATAATCATTAAAAAATCTTTAGGGAAATAGTCTAAAAGACAGAAAGGTCGTTGTCCCGGACTTCTTCGATCAAAATATCGGGAATAGTTTTCCACACCCGAACAATACCCTAATTCTCTAATCATTTCCAAATCATAAAGAACCCGCTCTCTTAATCTTTTTTCTTCTTCAATTTTTCCTTGTTTTCGCAATAATTCACATTCAATTTTCATATCCCGCTCAATTTCAAAACAAACTTGATTGATTGTTCCGGGATCCGTTACAAATATGTTTGCAGGAAAGATATCTAATTCATCAAAACGTTCTATTTCTTGATTTGTTTCAGGGTCAATCGCACGTATAGATTCTATTTCATCTCCCCAAAATTCAACACGAATCGCATAATCTTCATAAGCTAAAAAGATATCAACCGTATCTCCTTTTACACGAAACATTCCTCTTTCAAAACTGTTAACGCTTCGGTTGTATAGATTTTCGACAAGTCGATGGAGAAATTTATTTCTGGAGATAGTATCACCAACTTTAATGTGTAAAATGCTTTTAGCAAAAGTTTCCGGATTTCCGATACCGTAAATACATGAGACAGAGGCAACAATGATGACATCTTTTCTACCTGAAAGTAATGCCGAAGTGGCAGATAATCGCAGTTTTTCAATTTCATCATTGATGGATAAATCCTTTTCAATATAAGTTCCTGTTACAGGTAAGTAGGCTTCCGGTTGGTAATAATCGTAATAAGATACAAAGTATTCCACTCGATTGTTAGGAAAGAATTGTTTAAATTCTCCATAAAGTTGTGCTGCAAGTGTTTTATTATGAGATAAGATGAGAGTTGGTTTTTCTGTTTGTTCAATAACATTAGCCATAGTAAAGGTCTTTCCTGAACCTGTCACTCCCAAAAGTGTTTGATAGGGAACCCCTTCATTAACACCTTTCACAAGTTCTTTGATTGCTTTGGGTTGATCTCCTGTAGGTTGATATTCAGATACAAGTTGAAACTTCATTAAATCATCTTTTTACAAAGGTAATGAAGATTCACTTGTCTAAATTGATTATCTTTGAAATAAAAAAAAACAATGGCAAATAAGAGAAGTTTAAAGAAGGCAGTTAATGAAATGGTTTTTGATGTTGTTGAAGAATGCTTCATTCAACAAATGACAGATCCTTCAAAAAAAGAAAAAGCAGAGGCACTTATCGAGGAGGCTGCAGATTTTCAAGATGATATTTTATCAAGAATTAATCAAGCAAAAGATAAAGCTGATTTTAAAGGGATTGTAAAAGACGTTCAAGAAAAAGCAGAAGATTTTGTAAAGAAATTAAATGCTTTAGTTGCATAAACAAGTAAAATTGAAGAAATAAAAAAGCGTTCTGTTTAAGAACGCTTTTTTTATTTTTAAGAAGTGGAGTCGGAGGGATTTGAACCCTCGTCCAAACGGTGGACAGCATGGCTTTCTACATGCTTAGTCTTTGATTGGTTTTCGTCACGGCTTTGGACAAAGACACCCATAAACCGTGCTTAGCTTCTGTTGTTTCGCGATAACTTAGAAGCATCATTATCGCTAGTCTGAAAGGTTGAACCTTCTTAGTCCTCTCTCTTCAGACCGGAGAAGAGGAGAAGGTCTTGTCAAGGCTACTGTCCTTCACCTTGATTAAGCCGAATCTGTCTAACAGATTAAGCTGCAAGAGCGTATGACGTGTTGTCATTTATTGTTTGTGACAAAAGATTTACGAGCTTCATCACAAGGCTCGGCATGCTTACACCATTCCATCTTCACCGCTGTCTAATCCAATTTCGACCCCAAAGAACACGATTTAAAAAACATCAAAAATAATGCCTTAAATATATTATGGTAAAAGTATAAAACTTCCGGTATTAAAAAGAAATAGCTTCGATAATTCGAAGCTATTTCTTAAAAAGAGTGATTAGGTTTTATTTATTTTTTAATAAATCTCTGATTTCTTCCAATAAAACTTCTTGTTTTGGTGGTGGCGTTGGTTTAGCTTCTTCTTTTTTACGGAAATTGTTATATGCTTTCACGATCATAAACAATACAAAACCAACAATAATTAAGTTGATAATTGCATTAATCCATTCTCCGTATAAGATTGCATTTTCAGGAGTAACTACTTTACCGGCTTCATCTAATACCGCTTCGGAAAGCACAATTTTTTTATCTGCAAAATCAACACCGCCTGTGAAATATCCAATCACCGGCATCATGATGTTGTTCACAAATCCTTTTACGACTTGACTTACTGCTCCGGCTAATATTACAGCGATTGCTAAATCAATCACATTACCGGTCATAATAAACTTTTTGAATTCTTTCAACATAATGTAATAGTTTTTATAGTTAATAAT
>JALWLM010000260.1 GCA_027084145.1 Crocinitomicaceae bacterium
GACAGGAACAATGAAATTGAAGTCTTTATTGGTTCAATATTTTTTCAATGTCGGGCTTAAAATAAAGTTTGGATTTTAAAATTTTACCGTCTTCTCTGTAAATAGGTTTTCCGTTTTCATCCAATTTAGACATGTTCGATCGTTGTATTTCTTTAAAAACTTCTACGATTTTATCTTGTAGTCCATGTTTTAAAATGGTACCGCAAAGAATATACAGCATATCTCCCAAGGCATCTGCCACTTCCGTTAAGTTGCCTTGTTTTGCTGCTTCCAAATACTCCTCATTTTCTTCATGCATTAAACGATGACGAAGTTCAATTTCTTCTTTGGTTAAATCCGTCGTGGGAGTGTAATTGTTTTCGATTCCAAACGCATTGTGAAAAGTTTCAACTGCAGCTATAATTTCTTTAAAATCCATTGTTTTTTGTTTTTAAAAGTTCAAAATCATTCCAAAATTCCGGATAGCTTTTATTGACGCTTTCAGCTCCGGATAGAACAACGCCCTTGTTGGTTTTTGTTCCTGCAATAGCGAGGCACATGGCTATTCTATGGTCATTGTGCGCTTCTAATTGAGGAGTGTTTATTGTTTTTATTCCTCCGAAAATATGCATTTTATTCCCATTCAAAGTGATTTTTACACCTAATTTTTCAAATTCCTTTTTCAAAACTTTACCTCGATGACTTTCTTTATTACTTAATCGGGAAACGCCTTCAATGATGCTTTCTCCTTCTGTAAATGCCGCTAATGTTACAAGAGCGGGGAAGAGGTCGGGACAATCCGTAGCATCAAAATGAAAAGCTTTTCGCTGTGTTCCGTTAATGGAAATTCCATCTTTTAATTGCTCTATTTTGCAATTGGCTCTTTGAAAAACATTAAGGAGTGCTTTATCTGCTTGATCACTTTTAGGACTTAACCCCTTCACTTGAATATCGTGACCTAAAGCAGAGGCCACTAACCAGTAACTGGCACCACTCCAATCTCCTTCTACAAGATAATGAGCGGGACGATACTCTTGTTTACCGGGTATGAAGAATGTATGTTCTTTTTCTTGTTCAATGAGTATTCCAAACTCTTTTAGCGTAGCTAAAGTCATTTTCAAATAAGGAGAGGAGACCATATTGTTGACCGTGAGCATACTATTTCCATGAAGAAGAGGTAAACCAAATAATAAGCCTGAAATATATTGAGAAGATTGACTACCGTCCACCGTTATTTCTCCCGCTTGTATTTTCCCTGAAAGCCGGACAGGTGTTTTTCCATGGTTTGTTGTTACGGAAACACCGTAATTGGGGAAATGTTCTTCAAAAAAAGAATGCTCTCTTCGAGAGATGCTTCCTTCTCCTGACAATGAAAACTCTCCTCCGATACAAGCTAACACTCCTGCCAGAAGCCGCAGACCAAGACCGCTTTCTCCAATAAAAAAAGACTCTTTTTTTGAAAACTCTTCTTTTCTGAAAATAGAGACTTCGTTTTTATTAACGCTAAACGAAGCGTTTAATTTTTTGATGTTTGAAAGCATTGATTTTACATCATTGCTTGCACCGATATTTCGAATGACAGAAGTAGCATTTTTAACTAATGCGGCTGCAAGTATTGCCCGTTGAGCATCACTTTTGGATGGAGGTATCGATACCGTTCCGCGTAAAAGAATAGGGTCAATTTTTTTCTCCATCTTTTTGTTGCTTCATAATGTTGATTTGATGACGAATAGATTCTTGGTGAATTTCATTAAGCCATCCACGAATAAATTCTTCGGATAAATTGTAATCGTTTTTTTTGAGTAAACGTTCTTTTATGATTTTCTCCCATTGCTTTTGCTGTAATACCGTAATGTTGTTTTGATATTTCAAAATACCCAATTCTTCACTGAGTTTCATTCGGTCACTGATTAAATCAAACAATCGGTCATCAATATTGGCTATTTTTTCCCGTACTTCTTGTAATACGGAATGAATGCTGTCGGGAGCATCTTGACTCCGAAGAATAAGTTGACTCAATAACTTGTTAAGTTCAGATGGTGTGATTTGTTGACGACTATCGGACAATGCTTTTTCAGGAGAAGGGTGAGATTCAATCATTAAACCGTCAAAGTTTAAGTCCATTGCTTTTTGACTGACTTCAAATAATAACTCTCTTCTTCCCGAAATGTGGCTGGGGTCACAAATGAGTGGTATATCCGGGTAATGTTCTTTAAGTGCAATGGGTATTTCCCAGCTGGGCATATTGCGATATTTACGATGGTTATACACGGAAAATCCACGATGTATGGCTGTAATATCAAATAATCCTGATTTTTCAAAACGTTCGATAGCTCCAATCCAAAGATTGATATCGGGATTGATGGGGTTTTTAATCAAAACAGGAATATCTGTCCCTCTCAATGCTTGTGCAATTTCTTCTACTGTGAAAGGGTTAACGGTGGTTCTTGCTCCAATCCATATAGCATCTATCTCTGCTTTTAGAGCCATTTCTGCATGGTGAGCATTCGCTACTTCAATGCAAACCGGGATATGATTCTCTTTTGAAGCATCTTTAACCCATTTTAATGCAATTTGTCCAATTCCTTCAAAAGAGTCAGGTCGTGTTCTAGGTTTCCATATTCCCGCTCGAAATAGATGGACCTTTCCCGTTTGAGCAAGTTGTTGAAAAACATGATGTACTTGTGTTTCAGACTCTGCACTACAAGGACCTGAAATCACAAAAGGACGTTTTGTATGTTGAATTTTTTCAGAGAGCTTCATGTTTTTTTCTTTCCTGCAATAAAATCTTTTAAATAAAAAGGTTCCCAGTAAGCAACATCTTCAAATTCATGGTTTAAATATTTATCGTAAGCCGGGGAAATTTGATGCTCCGCTGAACATAAAATGCTTGTATCGATAATGCAGTTTTGTTTGTCTTTCCAAATGTCTTTTAATTTTTCAGCACCGTCTCCAAAACAAACAAAGGGAAGGTATTCATTATAACTGTCTTCATCAATAACATCCGCGGAAATAGGTTTAATACATTTACCGTTTTCATCAAAGATAGCATTGTAAACTTCCATTCTCCGGGCATCAATCACAGGGCAATAATTGATGTTTTGATATTTTTTCATTCCTCCTTGAGCAAGCGATGTGAGTGTGTCAACGCTAATTAAAGGGATTTCCAATGTATAACATAGACTTTTAGCTGTTGCAGCCCCAATTCGAAGTCCCGTATAAGAACCCGGTCCCGAAACAACACTAATGGCTTTTAATTTTTTTAAGGAAACACCTGCTTGTTGGCAGACGTCAATGATAAACAGGTTTAAATTTTCTCCATGAGCATATTGGTCGCTATGACTTTCTTTAAGTGCAACACACTTTCCGTCTTTGGATAAAGCAACAGAGCAAACTTTAGTTGCTGTTTCAAGATGTAAGAGGTACGTACTCATTTCACTTCTAATTTAAACCCGATACCGTGAATATTGCTCAAAGAGATGTGATCATCTTTCGATAGGTATTTTCTTAATTTTGTAATAAAAACATCACAACTTCTTCCTGTAAAATAATCCGCTTTTCCCCATACTTGATTGAGTATTTTTTCTTTGGTAACAATATGGTTTATATTTTCACAGAGCAAAAGTAAGATTTTCGCTTCCTTTTTAGTTAATTTTTGACGCGTTTTATTATGTGTTAGAGAAAAATCTTCCACATTGAACTTATAACTTCCTATTTTAAATTCACGAGGAAGTGTGTCTTGTGTTTTATTTGCTCTTCGGAGTAAAGCTTCTATCCTTAAAGCAAGTTCTTCCGTACTAAAAGGTTTGGTTAGGTAATCATCAGCGCCTGCTTTTAAACCTGTGATTTTGTCTTCTGTATCTGATTTGGCGGAAAGAAATAAAATAGGAATATGTTTATCGACGGTTCTAATTTCTTTGGCAAGTGTAAATCCATCTTTTTTAGGCATCATCACATCTAATATACATAAATCAAAAGCTTCTTTTGAAAAAATGCTCCATGCCTTCTCACCATCTTTACATAGTGTTACGTTATGCCCCTCGTCTTTTAAATGTTCTTCCAAAAGAAATCCTAAACTTTCATCATCTTCTGCTAATAATATGCTTATCATTTTGTTGATTCAGTTATTTATAATCT
>JALWLM010000261.1 GCA_027084145.1 Crocinitomicaceae bacterium
AGGATTAGGATATGTCAAATCCGTCAAGGATATTGAAAACAGTGTTGTTAAAACAAGTAACAATACCCCTATTTATATTAAAGATATCGCCTTTGTTCAAGAAGGTCCCGCTACTCGCAGAGGAATTTTAGATAAAGCCGGAGCTCCCGTCGTTGGTGGTGTTGTTGTTTCTCGCTATGGAGAAAACCCGATGGAAGTCATCAACAATATTAAAGAAAAAATCAAAGAATTAGAGGTCGGAATGCCTAGTAAAAAATTAAAAGACGGACGTGTAAGCAAATTAACCATTGTTCCTTTTTATGACCGCTCTTCTTTGATCAAAGAAACGATTGGAACATTAGAGGAGGCTTTAACACTTGAAATACTTATTACAATTATTGTTGTTGTTTTAATGCTTTTCCATCTTAAATCTTCCTTGCTGGTTTCATCTTCATTACCTATTGCGGTACTTCTGTCTTTTATAGCAATGAAACAATTTGGTATTGATGCCAACATCGTTGCTTTATCCGGTATTGCCATTGCAATCGGTACAATGGTAGATATGGGAATTGTATTAACGGAAAGTATGATTCTACATCTTAAAACCGCCCCTGAAAACCAAAGTATGAAGGAAACTATTTATAAAGCAACAGTTGAGGTAGCATCCGCAGTCATCACTGCCGTTATCACAACAATTATTAGTTTCCTACCTGTATTTACGATGGTCGCCTCTGAAGGTAAATTATTCAAACCTCTGGCTTACACCAAAACCTTTTCTTTATTAGCTGCCATCCTTGTAGCTATTGCTATTCTACCTTCATTAGCTGAAAAGTTATTAAAAACCAATAAACAAATCTCGATCATACGATATATTGTCAATGCTGTTTTGGGGATTCTATCCATCATACTATTATTTACAGATTTCAGTTATTTTGGAATTATAGGTATTTCCATCATTTTATTTGAACTATTAGATATTTATGTTCCTTCTCATTGGGAGAAACGCCTTGAATTCATCAAAAACATTGTTTTTGCATTATTATTTGCTTGGATTTTGACAAAAGTCTGGATGCCTTTAAGTGTCGAAAAGAGTATTTTTACAAATTACATTTTTGTTATTCTCATTATCTCCCCGATTATTCTTTTATTTTACTTGATTATCTTTTATTATTAACAAATAATTAATTTTATTTTCAAAATAAAATATCTGTTACTCTTTCTTTTGGTAGTGTTGGTAATTCTCGGTTAGAACATTATGCTTCACACAGAAGAAGAATTTGTTCCTACTCTTGACGAAGGTGCTTTCTTACTGATGCCGACAACAATGCAACACGCTGGCATGCAAGCAAACGAAAATTATCTCCGCCTTTTGGACATGGCAGTTGCTTCTATCCCTGAAATAGAAACCGTTGTAGGAAAAGCAGGGCGTATCGAAAGTGCTCTGGACCCTGCTCCAATGTCGATGTTTGAAAATATCATTTTCTATAAACCTGAATATAAAATTGATGAGAAAGGAAGGCGGATACGTTTTCGATTTGAAAATGGAAATTACGTTAGAGATGAAAACGGGGAACTTATTCCCGACAAAAACGGCCGGTATTTCAGACAATGGCGAAGTCATATTCAATCAAAAGAAGATATTTGGAATGAAATTGTCAAAACAACAAATATCCCCGGACTAACCTCCGCACCGAAACTCCATCCTATCGAAACGAGAATCATCATGTTACAAACAGGGATGAGAGCTCCTATGGGAATTAAAGTCAAAGGGAATGACTTGAAAAAAATTGAGGAGTTCGGTTTAGTTCTGGAAAAAGAGCTTAAAAAAGTTGAAGGAGTAAAAGAAGCAACGGTATTTTCCGATAGAATCATTGGAAAACCCTATCTAATCATTAAAGTCCTCAGAAATGAAATTGCACGTTACGGACTTTTTCTGGAAGATGTTCAAAATCAAATTCAAGCGGCTGTTGGCGGTATGAATGTCAGCAAAACAGTTGAAGGACGAGAGCGTTATGATATTATTGTACGATATCCCCGGGAGCTTCGCAATTCTCCATATGAAATTGAAAATATATTGATTTCCAATGATACAGGTGTTCAAATACCATTGAAAAACATCGTAAAAATAAGCTATGAACAAGGTCCGCAATCCATCAAAAGTGAAGACGGATTCCTCATTTCTTATGTCTTGTTTGATAAAGAAGACGGGGTTTCTGAAATTGAAGTCGTTGAACGTGCTCAAAAAATGTTGAATGATAAAATCAACAAAGGAGAAATTACTCCTCCCGCCGGAGTATCTTTTGAATTTGCAGGAAATTATCAACAACAACAAAGAGCCAATCAACGATTAAAAATTATTATCCCTATCTCATTGATACTCATTTTTATAGTTCTTTATTTTCAATTCAAATCCATCCCTTTATCCATCATTATATTTTTAGGAGTGCTCATTTCTTTTTCAGGAGGATTTATGATGATTGCTTTATACAATCAAGATTGGTTTTTGAACTTTAGTATTTTCGGAAGCAACCTCAGAGATATATTTCAAATCTCTACTATCAACCTGAGTGTTGCCGTTTGGGTAGGTTTCCTAGCGTTATTTGGTATTGCAACTGATGACGGTGTTTTGGTTGGAACCTTTTTAAAGCAACAATTCGAAAAAAACAAACCTCAAACAAAAGAAGAAATAAAACAATCCATCATTCTTGCAGGTAAACGCCGTGTTAGACCTGCAATGATGACGACCGCAACAACTATTTTAGCACTTTTACCCGTATTGTCTTCTTCAGGAAAAGGAGCTGAAATAATGATTCCAATGGCTATCCCCTCTTTTGGAGGAATGTTTATAAATGTTATAACAATTTTCACAGTACCACTTCTGTATTATTTCTTACAACTGTTTCAACTTAAATTCAAGCGTCATGAAAAATAAATTAACAATTATATTCTACATCATCTGGGCGTCAACTACTCAAGCACAACCTTTGGATAGTTTACGGGAAATTCTTGTTCAAAACAACCTTGAATTAAGACAATTAAAAAATGAGGTTTTAATGCAAACACATCAAGCCAAACAAGTTCGACAATTATCGCAACCAAACCTCGGTTTGGGCATCCCCATATCCCCTGTTGAAACAAGACTCGGGGCACAAGTCTTTATGATTAACGCTACCCAAATGTTTCCATGGTTCGGGACTTTGAAAAGTAAAGAAAAATCTCTTTTTGAATTATCGAAATCAACACAACAAAAACTCTCCGCAAGACAACTGGAATTGGATAATCAATTAAAGGTCAACTATTACGAACTGTATTGGATATATAAAAAGGAAGATATATTAAAGAAGTATATACAATTATATCAAAGCATTGAACAAGTTGCTTTATCTAAAATTGAAAGTGGTCAAGCCTCAATTTCGAACGCCTTAAGGGTGCAAATGAAAATTAGAGAGATCGAACAAAAAATAAATGCCCTTCAAAATGAAAAAACAATTTATAATGCTAAAATCGTCAATCTTCTACGTATTTCTTTTCTCAAAACCATTGTTCCTGTAGATAAAAAACTAACGCAACATGCCATTCTTTCCGTTTCTTTGAATGAAATTCAAGATAAAATCACATCACAACATCCTGCAATCAAACAAATAGACAACCGGATAGAAGCTTCAAGACTAAGAGAAACATTTTATCGAAAACAAAACCTTCCCTATTTCGGCGTAGGTGTTGATTACGGCTTTATTCAAAAAAGAACCGATGCTTCCCCCGTAAACAATGGAAAAGATGTATTTATTCCTAAAATAAGAACCAGTATCCCTATTTATAGAAAACAATATCATCATCAAAAAGAAGCGGAATATTTTAAACGAAATGCACTGGAATATCAGAAAGAAAATATGATTTCCGATTTTATAGAAAAAATCATTATTGAAAAAAATAAATATGATAATGCTATTTTAAACTACACACTATTCGAGCAAAATATTGCTGACGCAAATAAAGTCTTTGAAATCCTTTTAGCTCAATATAGTTCTTCACAAACAAATTTTGATGAATTGCTATTAATTCAGAACCAAATTCTTGAATTAGAGTTAAAAAAAGAACGGGAAAAAATAAATACACACATCTAC
>JALWLM010000262.1 GCA_027084145.1 Crocinitomicaceae bacterium
TTTTAGAATTATGAAAGAAATACAATTTAGAGAAGCTTTAAGAGAAGCAATGTCAGAGGAGATGAGACGGGATGAGTCTGTCTTTCTTTTAGGTGAAGAAGTCGCTGAATATAATGGCGCTTATAAAGTTTCACAAGGGATGTTGGATGAATTTGGTCCCAAACGAGTAATTGATACACCCATTGCAGAATTAGGGTTTGCAGGAATTGCAGTAGGAGCATCAATGAGTGGTTTACGTCCTATTGTTGAATTTATGACTTGGAATTTTGCACTTTTAGCATCAGATCAAATTATTAATAGTGCTGCTAAAATGTTACAAATGTCCGGGGGGCAATATAATTGTCCGATTGTATTTAGAGGAGGAAACGGACAAGCAGGTCAGTTAGCGGCAACTCATTCCCAAAGTTTTGAAGCTTTTTATGCACATGTTCCGGGATTAAAAGTGGTGGTGCCATCAAACCCTTATGATGCAAAAGGTTTGTTGAAATCAGCGATTAGAGATGATGATCCGGTATTGGTTTTAGAATCAGAAAAATTATATGGTACAAAAGGTGAGGTTCCGGAAGGAGAGTATTTGGTTCCGATAGGGGTAGCGGACGTTAAAAGAAAAGGAACAGATGTTACCATTGTGACTTTTGGGAAGATTATACAAGTGGCTTATGAAACAGCAGATATATTAGCTAAAGAAGGTATTTATTGTGAAATAATAGATTTACGTTCAGTTCGTCCAATTGACTATAAAGCGGTTGTTGAGTCTATTAAAAAGACAAATAGATGTGTTGTATTAGAGGAAGGATGGCCTTTAGCTTCGATTTCTTCAGAAATAGCTTATCATTTACAGCGTTATGCTTTTGATTATTTAGATGCTCCGGTAATGAGAGTAACACAAGCAGACACGCCATTTGCTTTTTCTCCAACATTAATACAGGAAGCTTTGCCAAATGTTGAAAGATTGATTAAAGCAATCAAATCAACAATGTATATCGCTTAATTCGAGAAATAGAAAGTAACAAAATAAAAAAGAGGAAGTCAAAACTTCCTCTTTTTTATTGATGAATAAATTATGTTAAACCAACACTTTTGGTGCTGCATTTAAGATTTCTTCGCTCGTATCTTTTTCATAGATTTTGAAGTTTTCAATAAATTGAGCCGCTAACTCATTAGCTGTTTTATCAAATGCCGCTTTATCTTCCCATGTATCTTTTGGGTTTAATATTTCACTAGGGACTCCCGGACAAGATGTTGGAATTGACAAATCAAAAATAGGTAGTGTTTTATATTCTGCATTTTCCAACTCTCCATTCATTGCTGCAGAAATCATCGCTCTTGTATAAGATAATTTCATTCGGCTTCCGACTCCATAAGGTCCACCTGTCCATCCAGTGTTAACTAACCAAACATTTACGTCTGATTCTTCCAGTTTTTTACCTAATAATTCAGCATATTTTGCCGGATGTAAAGGAAGGAACGCTGCACCGAAACATGCGGAAAATGTTGTTTCAGGATCCGTAATTCCCATTTCTGTCCCCGCTACTTTAGCTGTATAACCGGACATGAAATGGTACATTGCTTGTTCTTTTGTTAATTTGGATATTGGAGGCAATACTCCAAAGGCATCACAAGTTAAAAAGAAAATATTTTTAGGAACAGGTCCTATAGATGGTTGTAATGCATTGTCTATGTGGTGAATAGGGTAAGATACTCTAGTGTTTTGAGTGATAGAAACATCTTCATAATCAACCGTAGAGCTACCTTCTTTGAATCCTATATTTTCTAGAATTGCACCAAATTTAATTGCATTATAAATTTGAGGTTCCTTTTCTTGAGAAAGGTCTATTGTTTTTGCGTAACATCCTCCTTCAAAATTGAAAACAGTATCTTCTGTCCATCCATGTTCATCGTCACCGATTAATTTTCTGTTAGGGTCTGAGGATAAAGTTGTTTTTCCTGTTCCTGAAAGCCCGAAGAAAACAGCAGTATCTCCTTTTTCTCCTACATTAGCGGAGCAGTGCATAGAAAGAACATTTTTTTCATGAGGTAAGATAAAGTTTAATACGGAGAATATTCCTTTTTTTATTTCTCCGGTATATCCTGTCCCTCCAATAATCGCCATTTTTTTAGTAAAGTTCAGAATAGCAAAATTTTCTTGTCTTGTACCATCAATTTTAGGATCTGCTTTAAAACCCGGAGCACATACGATATGCCAATCAGGAGTCATCGTTTTGATTTCTTCATCTGTTGGTCGAAGAAACATGTTGTAGGCAAATTGATTTGACCATGGGAATTCAGTGACCACTCTTAAGTTTATTCGGTATCTTTCATCAGCACAAGCATAAGCATCACGAACATATACATCACGATTGGTTAAATATGCTTTCATTCTATTGTAAAGTGCATCAAATTTTTCAGGAGAAAATTGAATATTGATGTCTCCCCACCATACTGCATCTTTAGTTTTATCATCGTAAACGATAAATCTATCTTTAGGAGATCTTCCGGTGAATTTACCGGTATTGATAGCCAATGCTCCCGTATCGGTTAATACACCTTGACCATTAACAATAGCTTCTTCCACTAAATCAGCGGGTGAAAGATTCCAAAACTGAACTCCGGTGTTTTTTAATCCGATAGAGTTAAGCGTAGCATCTTTTGCTTTTTTTCCAAATATGTTCATAAAACAATTTTTTTAATTTTTATGTTATATACAAAGATAATATATAATTGAATTAACCTTAATTTAAGTAAACGATTTATTCACATTTTATTTCATTTTTTTGTTAAAAAAATAATCAAAAAAAGCACGTTGTAATAACGTGCCTTTTAACCTATAATTTCATTATGGAATAATATATTACATTAAATAATATCTTCGAGTTTTTCAATTGCCAATTTGATATTGTTTCTAACATCAACAATAGAAGCGTTCATCATATAACACGGGGCAGTAATGATTTTATTTTCCCGGTCCAAAGAAATTTCATTGATAGATTTCATTTCTGTAGTAGCTCCGCATTGTTCCAAACCTTCGGAGAATGCTTTGATGTCGTAAGGTGAGTCTTCTTTGTCTGTTCCAATGGTCATTTTAATTTGAATATTTGAATCTTCTAATGCTTTAGCAACAACAACCGGACTAACGCATAAAGCTACAATCGGTTTGCCTATATTAATCAGGTTTACAATAAGTAATTTAACTTCCGGAAGAATATCTCCGTTAGGTCCGTTAAAAGCCCAATTGGTGAAGTTTTTAGCACTGCCAAATCCTCCTGGAACCACTAAAGCATCAATATCAGAAGGATCAATTTCAGTAATATTTTTAATATTTCCTCGAGCAATTCTAGCACTTTCAATCAGCATATTTCTTGTTTCATTCATCTCGCTTCCGTCAAGATGATTGATTACATGATGTTGGTTTTTATCGATAGAAATGCAAACTGCTTCTCCACCGATTTCTTCGATAGCAAGCAATGTGAATACAGCTTCTTGGATTTCAGTTCCGTCATAAACTCCACATCCGGAAAGTAAAACTCCTATTTTCATGGATAAATATATTTAATTGGTTCTCTATATCCGTCAAGAAGAAGCATTAAAACATCTCCTTTGTTTTTTGAATGAGCAACATCACTCATATCAATTACTAAAGTTTTATTTATTAATTGTCTGCAATGATCTCCGTTAGCATGGTGAATTAATTTGATTGCCCGTTTCGGGGGGAGAGATTTCATGATCATTTTGGAGGCTAGCATTTCAAAGCTATGGTCTTTACATCCTCCTGAATAAGAAATATCCAGAGTTAAAAGATGTCCCTCCATTTTTGCCGATTTGATTGTAATGAGATCAGATTGATGAGATAAATCTCCAAAACTAGCTTTTAAGTCAATTTTTTGAACAACTTCATTGTTTTCCGTGTTGTTTGATTTCTTCTTAAATATCCCGCAAGAAGATAAGATAAGAATAAGTGATAGGGCGAGTAATTTCATGTGTTTATATTTTTTTCAATTGATATTTTCAAATATAATACCAATTTTAATAAAACTTAGGAAAGTGTCTTTATTTTTTTTTAAATAGTCTGTTATAAATATAGTACTTCATTGCATTTCTTTTT
>JALWLM010000263.1 GCA_027084145.1 Crocinitomicaceae bacterium
ATTAAAACAAGTTCAACCAAAACGCATCAATGAACCTATCGTTGATGCGTTTTATTTTTGAACTTATTTAATGTTAACTTTAGACAAGTTCTTTTAGAAAAATAAAACACACTAATATTTTCTTATACTTTTGTGGATTTAAGGTATAAAACGATTTTAATACAATGAAAAGCATAGCAGTATTTCCTGGTTCATTTGATCCAATAACTAAAGGTCATGAATCAATCGTAAGAAGAGCATCCGGATTGTTTGATAAAATAATCGTAGCCATTGGTGTCAACGCTTCTAAAAAAGGAATGTTTACCTTAGAGCAAAAACAAAAATGGATAATCGATACATTTAAAGATTTACCCAATGTTGAAGTGAAATCCTATACTGGTCTTACTGTTGATTTTTGTATAAAAGAAAAAGCAGGCTACATTCTAAGAGGATTGCGTTCTAATGCAGATTTTGAATATGAATTTACCATTGCACAAATGAATAAACTGCTTCAAAATCACGTAGAAACCTATTTTCTATTAACAGAACCACAATACAGTGCAATTTCATCTACTATAGTACGTGATATACACCGCAATGGTGGAGATGTTTCCCGTTTTGTTCCCTCAGGAGTCCAATTATAAATATAGATTTTCTTTCAGCTTTAAGAAAATGCTTACATTTGTTCGCTAACAATGCAATGGATAGAAAACATAAAAGATTTTTTTGGTAAGCGAAAACTCCAACAATTATTAGTACAGGATAAAGGAAGAATAAAGCAATTTATTAACTTAAATAAAGCCAAGTCCATTGGTTTGATTTACGAGGTAACAAACGAACAAGAATTAAAACAAATTCAAAAATTCGCGAATCATCTCAAAGGTGAGTTTGGGATTAAAGTGGTTTATTCATTAGTTTATATCAAAGAAAAAGAAACACCAAATTATATTCAAGCTAAACATTCATTAGATTATTTTCTTTCCTCAGATTTAACATGGAGAAAAGAACCCACAAAAGATGTTTGTAAAAGTTTCATCGAAAAGGATTTTGATATACTAATCGATTTAACAGGTGAATTTTCTCTACCTCTACGTTTCATCCTTGTTCAATCAAAGGCTAAATTCAAAGTAGGAAGGTTTTCTGAAACTAATCAAGCTTTTTACGACTTTATGATTACTTGTAAAGAAAAAGACAATTTCAAAAGTTTCACAAAAGAAGTCGTTCGATATTTAACCATGATAAATGCCTGATAATTCAAAATTCAATCAATTCGTAAGAGCCATAAATCAACATTCCACGATAATATTGGTTGGTTTTATGGGAAGTGGAAAAACAACGTTGGGCAAACAACTTGCTCAAAAACTAAATTATAACTTTATAGATACCGACCAAACCATAGAAGAACTCATAGGGATTGATATTCCAACATTATTTCAAACCAAAGGAGAAGACTATTTACGAAATTTAGAACATCGATTAATAGAAACAATAAAGGTTAAAAATACGGTAATCGCTACAGGTGGAGGTATGCCATGTTTTTATGATAATATGGAGCAACTCAATCAAATAGGTATAACCGTATATCTAAAATATTCCCCTGAAGAACTCTTTGAACGATTAGCAAACGATACCTATAAAAGACCGCTGATAGCAAACAAAAGCAAAGAAGAGTTATACCAATATATAGAAGAAACACTAAAAAAAAGAGAGCCTTTTTACTTAAAAGCACATCGAGTTTATTAGACCATTTTATTAAACCATAAAAAAAGACCAACTTTGCTAAGTTGGTCTTTTTATTATACGTTATTTTAGTTTAAACGTGCAAAGATTACTCTTCACCAAACGGTTCTACTGAAACGTAAGATTTATTATTTCTTTTCTTCTTAAAAGTAACAATTCCATCAGTAAGAGCAAATAAAGTATGGTCTTTTCCCATTCCTACATTTGTTCCTGGATGATGTTGTGTACCTCTTTGACGAACAATAATATTACCTGCAATAGCAGCTTGTCCACCAAATATCTTTACACCCAAACGTTTTGATTCTGATTCACGTCCGTTGTCTGAACTACCTGCTCCTTTCTTGTGTGCCATGGTTCTATATTTTTTTTAAAATGATTCTAATTTAGTTAATTTTAATTCTCTTTACCTCCGTCAAGTTCATCTTGCCATTTCTTCAATTCATCCCATTTACCCTGAGCAGCCAAATCTGCTTGTTTTACCCAAGTACTAGGATCTTTAGAAGCCAATCTAGGGTGTTTAGAAAGAATTTCTTTAATAGCTTCAACTGTAGATTTTGCCACATCAGCAAAAGTTTTCAATCCTGCTTCAACCAAAGCTTCAGCAATCTTCGGACCTACACCTTCAATCTTTGTTAAATCATCACCTTTTGTCTCAGCTTTTTTTGTAGGTTTAGCTTTAGGAGCACCACTTACAACGATATCCTCAATTGTAATTCTTGTCAAACGTTGACGGTGTCCATTTTTCTTTTTGTAACCTTTTCTTCTTTTCTTTTTGAAAACAATTACCTTGTCTCCTTTTACGTGCTCTTCCACTTTAGCGGATACTTTTGCACCTTTTATAGCTGGGGCGCCAACTTCTACTTTCCCATCGTTATCTACTAAAAGCACTTTATCGAAGTCAACCTTCTTGCCGGCTTCTGCATTTAAACGATGTACAAAGATTTTTTGGTCTTTTTGTACTTTAAACTGTTGCCCTGCTATCTCTACAATTGCGTACATAATAGCTCTTTTTATTTTTAGTTATTAATAAATGGACGGCAAAGATATAATTTTTAATTTATATTACAATGAACTCCTATTAAAGCAGCCACTACAGGAATGAGATAAGTCACACTACTTGCAAATAAAACGGATGATATTGCAACTAATTTATTAAACAAAATAAGAGCAAAAGCGGTCCCTACAACTGCCAAAACAAGAACAAAAACAACTCCTTCTTTTGCATGAATATTAGATTGAAAAACTTGAAACAAATCGGTATAAATAATCATAATGCCACTCGGTATAAAAATTAATAAAAATGATAATGCGGCAATTTCAAAACTTGAAAGACATTGCAACTTATTTTTTATAATATTCATACTGACAGCATAACATAAAGTAGCAAAAACCACAGCAAGAACATATTTCAAATCCCCTGAAATTGTAAAACCCTTCCCTGACGTTACTAACAATGTTACCCCTACAAACCCTATGAATACTCCTAAAATTTGAATCCTGTTCAATCGATCTCTAAAGAAGAAAAAGCCTATCAAGAGGGCAAAAATTGGAGTCAAACTGTTTAACATACCTGTAAAACCGGAAGAAATACCTGTTTCTGCATAAGTAAACAAAAAAGCAGGAAGAAAATTTCCGCAGAGCGCCACCAAAAACAAATAAAGCAACCTTCTCTTATTTATCTTTTTCATTGAACGAAAAGCTATAGGCAACAAAACAACAGACGCAATAAACATTCTCATTGACGCTACTTGACTATCTGTAAATATCATCTCCCCATAATCTGAAAACATCCCTTTCTTCATCAAGATAAATGAACTTCCCCATATTAAGGCTAATAAAAAAAGTAAAACCCAAGACTCTATTGTTTTCTTCATTGAGCAAAAATAAAAAAGTATAAGACAACGTCAAACATTCTTATTAAACAGATAAAAAAACAAAAAGTTTTCAACATCTACCACTTTTTACCACTAATAACAAGACTAAATTATATACTGTAAATCAATTATTTATAATTAAAACGTAACCTTTTAAAGTAAAAATCGTCTAATATTTATCAACAACATGAAAAAAAGTGGTAAATTGTGGTATAAAAACTTGTATTTTTACCCTGGTTAAAATTCGTTATGGCAGGACTTGTTGGAGAATATGAAGTAAAATTAGATGCTAAAGGGCGTTTCATGATGCCTTCCGATTTACGGAAGCAGCTTCCTCCTGCAAACCAGCGAGATTTCATGTTAAACAAAGGTTTTGAGGACTGTTTAACTCTTTTTCCTATAATGGAATGGGATAAAATCAGTCAGAAACTCTCAAAACTAAACCTCTTCAAACCTAAAAACAGAATGTTTTACAGACTCTTTCATCAAGGTGCTAAAAAAGTAAGCCTTGATAAAGCAGGAAGGATACATATCCCTGTTGCTCACATGGAGCGCATAGGATTGAAGAATGAAGCAATGTTAATTGCTTACAATGACAGAATTGAAATTTGGGACAAGTCTAAGTACTTCGAGATGATCGAAGGATCCATGGCGGATTTTGCGGATTTAGCAGATGAAGTAATGGGTAAAATAGACGATGAACAATAACCAAAAGTACCACATACCTGTTTTATTAAACGAATGCCTGGAAGGGTTGAATATCTCTCCGGAAGGAATTTATATAGATGTGACCTTTGGAGGAGGAGGGCATTCAAGAGAAATCTTCAAACAACTCTCACCAAAAGGAAAGCTTATTGCTTTTGATCAAGACCCTGATGCCTTAACGAATACTTGGGAAGCTGAAAATTTTACATTTATCTCTGAAAATTTCTCTTACATCAACAACCACCTCAAGATAAGAGGCATACAACAAGTAAACGGAATACTTGCCGACTTAGGGGTCTCTTCTCATCAATTTAACGAAGCAGACAGAGGATTCTCTTTTCGTTATGATGCTAATCTGGATATGAGAATGGATCAATCTGCAGAAAAAACAGCAGAAACAGTAATTAATGAGTATAGTGAAGAAGAATTAAAAAGAATCTTTAGAAGTTATGGAGAAATCAATAACGCCTTTAGGTTAGTTAATGAAATCATCAAAAACAGACTGCAAAAACGAATTCGAACAACCCGTCAACTTGTTAAAGCCATAGAACCTGTTGCTCCAAGAAGAAAGGAAAACAAGTATTTCGCACAAGTATTTCAGGCAATCAGAATAGAAGTAAACGATGAAATGAAAGCATTAGAAAACCTACTTCTACAAGCAGAAAAATTAATCCGTCCGGGAGGGAGACTTGTCATCATCTCTTATCACTCTCTTGAAGACCGGTTAGTGAAAAACTTTATGAAAAGAGGAAGTTTAGACGGTAAAATAAACAAAGACTTTTACGGTAATGTTTTAAAACCTTTTACCGAAATCAATAGAAAACCAATTATTCCAAGCGAAAAAGAAATTGAAGAAAACTCAAGAGCGAGAAGTGCTAAACTGAGAATAGCTGAACGAAATGGAGAATGAATACATCGAACATATAAAACGGTCTTCAAAAACCACTAAGAAGAAGTCTTCTGTAAAAGAGAAGAAGAAAAACATGCTCGTTCGTGTACTCAGCGGAGAATTTCTTGTCAAGGATTTTGTCATGGAAAACTTCAGTTTCATTGTATTCATCATGTTCTTATTACTGCTGATCATCGCTAAGGGATATTACGGTGAACAACTCATGAAAAACGTTGCTAAAACTCAACAAGAATTAGAAGAAGTTACCTCCGATTATTTTGAAGCAAAAACAAGATTAGAAGAACAAACAAAAAGACTAAACCTGTTAAAACTGTTGGAAGAAAAAGGATTAAAAGAAACAACAAACCCTGCTAAAGTTATTAGAGTAGAAAAAAAGGTTACAAAAGATGGTAAATAGTACGAATAACATAAGTAATCAAACAAAAATCAAAGCACAGCTTGTGTTTTGGGCTTTTGTATTTCTTATGGGAGTAGTTATCTACAAAACCATCTCCATCCAATTTTTTTATGAAGACAATACCGTTTATTTAAATACGGAAAACGGAGAAAAACTACCTACAAGAATCGTAAAAAAGAAACCTCGAAGAGGACAAATACTTGACATCAACCATATACCGCTGGTTACATCCATTTCTTATTATGATATCTATATGGACCCTACGGTTATCAAACCAAAATTATTTAATAGTGAAATATCTAAACTTAGTATAAAACTTGCTGAAATATTCCCTGAAAAAACAGCCAGAGAATACGAAATATACATACGAAAAGCTCGACGAAGAGGTAACAGGTATCTGTTAATCAAGAAAAATGCAACAAATATAGAGCGAAAGCAGTTAAAAACTTTTCCAATATTCAACAAGGGCAGATTTAAAGGCGGGCTTATTGATAACATCGAACATATCATCAGAAAACGTCCTTTCGGTGAAATGGCGAGAAGAACTTTAGGATACGTTCGTAAAATAGATTCAAAAACATTAAAAGTTGGTATTGAAGGTGCTTATGACGAATACCTGAGAGGTGTTGACGGGGAAGAAATAGAACAAAAAATATCTACAGGATGGAAAAAAACAGGAACCATCATCAGAGAACCCGAAGAAGGAGCAACTGTTGTTACCACCATCGATAAAGAAATACAAGAAGTTGCACATAAAGAACTTCTTAATCAATTAAAACTTCAAGAAGCAAGAAATGGATGTGTTGTCGTAATGGAGGTGAAAACCGGTAAAATTAAAGCTATCTCCAATCTATTTAGAGGAAACGACGGTAATTATTTCGAAAGCTACAATCAAGCTATCGGGATAAAAGAAGTGCCGGGTTCAACGTTTAAACTAGCTTCATTAATGGCATTATTAGAAGATAAAAAAGTCAACATATCAGATAAAGTCAATGCCAACGGTCGATATACGTTTTATGGTAAAACATTACATGATTCAAAAGAAGGAGGATATGGAAACATTACCATCCAGGAAGCTTTTGAAAAATCTTCTAATGTCTTTTCCAAAATCATTAATGACGCATATAAAAATGAACCTCAACAATTTATACATCGATTGGAAAGTTTTGGAATTGTTGATAGCCTAGGAATCGAACTAAAAGGAGAGCCTCAACCTACACTACACAGACCAGGAACAAAAGGATGGTCAGGGCTTTCTCTTCCATGGATGGCAATCGGTTATGAAGTACAATTAACTCCGTTACAAATTCTTGCCTTTTATAATGCTGTTGCCAATAACGGAAAATTCATGAAACCTTTATTCGTTCAATCAATCATCAAAGACAATAAAGTTTTAAAAGAAATCAAACCTGTTGTTTTAAAAGAAAAAATTTGTTCCGATCAAACATTAAAAGACCTTCATTTATGCCTAAAAGGAGTCGTAAAAAGAGGAACGGGACAAGCTTTGAAATCTGCTTATTTCGATATATCCGGAAAAACAGGAACCGCTCAGATATTAAACCAAGATAAAAGATACGGAGCGCCGGGAGAACGAAAATACCAAGCTTCTTTCGTTGGTTTCTTCCCTTCTGAAAATCCAATTTATTCCGTGATTGTTGTAATCACAGCACCTAACAAAAATATTTATGGAGCAAAAGTATCCGGAACCGTATTCTCTGCCATAGCAAACAAAGTATACGCTTCAAGATTGGAGTTTCATAAGCCCATCAACTTAAAGAAAAAAACAATCAACAACCTACCTATAACAAAAGAAGGAAATGCAACTGATTTTAAAACTATCACAAATCATTTGAAGATCCCGAACACAATCAACACAAGTGATGAATGGGTAAAAGTCAATAGCTCGGGAACAAAACTAACTGCAAAAAAAATACGATTCAACAAAGGAACAGTCCCAAATGTGAAAGGAATGACCGCTAAAGATGCTATTTACTTACTCGAAAAAGAAGGCTTAGTTGTTCGAATAACAGGATATGGAAAAGTAGTTCACCAATCCATTTTGCCCGGAACAGAAATAAAAAAAGGTGTGATTATCAACTTGACGTTAAAATGAAACATACATTAAAAGACATATTATACGGTGTTAGTATCCAATCTGTTTTGGGAGACACTAGTATTGAGGTCTCTGAATTGACTTTTGATTCCAGAAAAGCAAAAAAAGGAAGTGTATTTTTTGCCATAAAAGGAACTCAAGTAGATGGACACGATTACATTCAATCTGCCATCGATAACGGATGTCAAACTTTTATCATTTCTAAAAAAGCAGAACTCCCCCCCAATCTTACTGTTGTTACAGTAGATGATACAGCAAAAACGTTAGGAATTGTAGCAAGTAATTTTTACGGGGAACCGTCTAAAGAAATAACTCTTATCGGTGTAACAGGTACAAATGGCAAAACAACGACATCCACTCTATTACACCAAATGTTCACTAAACTAGGTTATAAAAGCGGATTGCTTTCCACCGTTGTAAACAAAATTGGAGAAAAAGAAATTACTTCTACACATACAACTCCAAATCCTATAGAGCTGAATAAACTGCTCAGAGAAATGGTACAAAAAGGTTGTACACATTGCTTTATGGAGGTTAGTTCACATGCTATTCATCAAAAAAGAATAGAAGGAGTTCATTTTTCCGGTGGGGTATTTACAAATATCACTCATGATCACTTAGACTACCATAAAACATTCAAGGAATACAGAGATGTTAAGAAATCTTTTTTTGATCATCTACCAAAATCAGCTTTTACACTAACAAATGCAGACGATAAAAATGGACTTTTTATGCTACAAAATACAAAAGCAAAAAAAGTAACATATGCATTAAAAAGTCAAGCTGACTACAAAGCAAAAGTATTGGAAAATCATTTTTCAGGCTTAGTCCTTTCAATTAACAATAAAGAGATATGGACAAAATTAATCGGAGACTTTAATGCTTATAATTTACTTGCTGTTTTTGGAGTTTCTCAAGAACTTGGTATCGATGAAACAGAAGCATTAACCGCTATTAGCAATCTAGACCCTGTAGAAGGAAGATTCCAATACCTACAAAGTCCGTCCGGTATCACAGCAATCATCGACTACGCTCACACACCGGATGCACTGAAAAATGTACTCAAAACCATTGAGAATATACGCACAAAAAATGAAACGGTCTTCACTATTTTTGGATGCGGAGGAGATAGAGATAAAGAAAAACGACCTGAAATGGCAAAAGAAGCTTGTGCTTACTCTGACAAAGTAATTATCACCTCTGACAACCCGAGAACAGAAGCCCCTGAAGAAATCATAGATGACATTATGAAAGGTGTCGATGCTGTAAGCTTCAAAAAAACACTATCCATCATTGATAGAAAACAAGCCATTAAAACAGCTCTATCCATGGCTGAATCAGGAGACATTATACTAATTGCAGGAAAAGGGCATGAGAAGTACCAAGAAATCAATGGAGTAAAACATCCATTTGATGACATGGAAACGGTAAAAGAATTATTAACCAAACTTGAGAAGTAATGTTAACGTACTTATTTAACTATTTAGAAGAATTAGATATACCCGGAGCAGGATTGTTCAATTATATTTCATTTAGAGCAGCCATCACTTTAATCTTCTCTTTAATCATATCCATTTCTTTTGGAAAAAGAATTATCCGGTTGCTCCAAAAACAACAAATTGGAGAAACTGTTCGAGATCTAGGACTTGAAGGTCAAATTCAAAAGACAGGTACACCGACAATGGGAGGACTCATTATCCTCGGCGCCATTATTATTCCTGTTTTATTAGTTGCGAAACTACACAATATCTATATCATCACAATGCTCATTGCAACAGTATGGCTTGGTATCATCGGCTTTTTAGATGACTATATCAAAGTATTCAAGAAAGATAAAAAAGGACTTTCAGGAAAATTCAAGGTGATTGGTCAGGTTGGTGTTGGAATTATTGTAGGAAGTATTCTTTACTTCAGCAATGATGTTCAAGTTCATAAAAAAGTTGACGCTGACTATCAACTAAAAAAAGGTGAAATCCTTGTTACAAAAGATCACTCATCAATTGATAAAGAAACGAGTTACAAGTGGATAAAAACCCACGATATGACAACAACGATTCCATTTATTAAAAACAATGAATTCAATTATAATTGGTTATTAGGAAATGTTAGTAGAAAGTGGGGCTGGATCATCTTCATCCCTATCGTCATATTCATTGTAACGGCTGTTTCCAATGGTGCAAATATGACTGACGGACTTGATGGTTTAGCCACCGGAACATCTGCAATTACCGGAGCGGTGTTATTTGTCTTTGCATACGTTAGTTCTAACATCAATTTCGCTGATTACCTTGATGTAATGTACATCCCTCAAGCAGAAGAATTAGTCATTTTCATAGCTGCATTCATCGGTGCATGTATCGGTTTTTTATGGTACAACGCCTATCCCGCACAAGTTTTTATGGGAGACACGGGAAGTCTTGCTTTAGGAGGAATAATTGCTGTTTTCTCTATTGCCATACGAAAAGAACTTTTGATTCCATTATTCTGTGGAATTTTTCTTGTTGAGAATTTATCAGTGATTTTACAAGTTGCCTGGTTCAAATTCACCAAAAAGAAATACGGGGAAGGAAGAAGAATTTTTTTAATGGCCCCATTACATCATCACTATCAAAAGAAAGGATTACATGAAGCAAAAATCGTTGCCAGATTTTGGATTGTAGCCATCTTCTTGGCCGTGATTTCTATTGTAACGCTAAAAATTAGATAATTGAACAGAGATAAAAAACATATCGCCATTTTAGGTGCCGGAGAGAGTGGTATCGGTGCTGCAATTCTTGCTAAAAAGCAAGGGTGGGAAGTTTTTGTTTCTGACAAAGGATCTATAGACGAAAAATACAAAGAAAAATTAAAAGAATTAGGCGTCAAATGGGAAGAAGGACAACACTCAAAAGATGAAATTTTAAATTCTGATATCATTGTCAAGTCTCCGGGCATTCCTGACTCTATCCCTCTAATTAAAAAAGCAAAAGACAAAGGGATTAAAGTGATTTCCGAGATAGAATTTGCAGGATACTACAACAAAGCAAAAACAATTTGCATTACGGGAAGTAACGGAAAAACAACCACTGCACTTTGGTTACATCACATTCTAAAAAAAGCGGGAATTAATGTCGGTCTGGCCGGAAATATTGGTGATAGCTTCGCTAAACAAGTCGCAACAGAGGAACATGATTGGTATGTTTTAGAATTAAGCTCCTTCCAATTAGATGGAATGTATGACTTCAAAGCAGACATATCTATCATCTTAAACATCACCCCGGATCATTTGGATCGATATGAATACAAAATGCAAAACTATATCGATTCCAAATTCAGAATTATACAAAATCAAACTACATCAGATTGGGTCATCCTGGATTTCGACGACCCTATTCTACAAAAGGAAGTAGAAAATAGAAACATCACACCTAAAATCGCTTGGTTCTCTTACGGAACAGAACAAGAACAAGGCGGATACATTAAAAACAAAGAATTTATCATAAACATCAATAACCCCAAAAATCAATTTAATATGTCAATTCACGATTTAGCACTAAAAGGAAAGCATAATGCAAAGAATGCATTAGCAGCAAGTATCGCTTCTCGAATCTTAGATATTCGAAAAGAAGTAGTCAGAGAAAGTTTAATGGATTTTACCAATGTGGAACACCGAATGGAATTCGTTGCAAGTGTCCATGGTATAGAATTCATTAATGATTCAAAAGCAACAAATGTTAACGCAACATGGTTTGCCTTGGAAAGCATCGAAAAACCTATCATATGGGTTGCAGGAGGTGTAGATAAAGGAAATGACTATTCTCAACTTAAAGAGTTAGTCAAAGACAAAGTAAAAGCAATTATTTGTCTTGGAGAAAACAATCAAAAAATCATCGAAGAATTTAAAGATGATGTAGACACTATTCTTGAAGCTAAATCCGCTATAGAAGCAGTCGCTTACGGATATCAACTAGGAAAAAAAGGAGATACCGTATTATTATCTCCTGCTTGTGCAAGTTTTGATTTGTTTGAAAATTATGAACATAGAGGTAAAGAGTTTAAAAAAGCGGTAAGAAGTCTTTAAGAAAAGATGAACAAAAAAGAGAAAATTGTAACCTCGGAAGAACAATTAGTTCAACTCCGAAAAGAATCACTTCGAAATGCCACCGAAGTAAACAGCATACGCGCACACGGTAAAGTAATGGGTAAAGAATTATTTACTTGGAAACAACCCAATGTCGACCAAATTGCATCAATGCTAAAAAATTTCCCTTTCGATGTAACTTGGATAACAACACCAAAAGAAGTTACACGTTTTTATAAATTTTACTCTAAAGACAATTTCCCTATAAGAGAGATTATTGTTTTCGGAATCAATGACAACATGCTAAATCGTAAACAGGTTCCTAACGATATTCTCTTAATGAGTACAAATACAATCAATGATGCACTGAATCTCTTTCAAAGTACCTACGGAAAAACTGTTCTAATTAGCGTGGACAAAGAAACAATAGATTGTTATGCTGACATTGAAAACTGGTTAACCAAAGTTAAATGAAACAATTATTTAACAAATATTTAGAAGGAGACAAGGTGATATGGGTAATATCAATCATTTTGATGATATTATCTATTGTCAGCGTATATAGCTTTGTGGAGATTTTGGTGAAAACAGAGGGAGGAAGCCCTTTTGGTTATTTGATGAAACATAGTTTTTATGTGGGCTTGACTTTTGGAGTAATGTACTGGATACATAAAAGAGATGTCAATGTTTTTGGAAAAATATCGAAAGGTTTATTTTATCTCTCGATTATCTTGATGGTATTCACCATGTTTTTCGGAATTGAAATCAATAACGCTTCCAGATGGATTCGTGTACCCTTTGTTGGTCTAACATTTCAAAGTTCTGACTTTGCAAAAATTGCTTTGTTGCTTTACATGTCTGTGCTATTAGAAAAGAAGCAACGTCTTTTAGATGATTGGAAAAAAGGATTCTGGCCTGTTGTTGCTCCTTTATTAATCATATTTGGATTAACCATTAAAGACAATTTTTCTACTGCTGCCATTATTTTAAGTGTCGGAAGTATGCTACTTTTTATAGGAAATGTTCCTTTAAAGAAATTGTTTACGGTGTTAAGTGGATTCATAGTCTTATTTTCTATCGTTATACTTATTCACAAATCTTTTCCTGAAGCGAATCTTATCCCTAGATTAGAAACTTGGGAAAACAGAATATTTAATAAAATTTCGGACGAAAAAGACATATTGGCAAATGCTCAGGCACTCAACGCCGAACTTGCCATATACAATGGCCGTCCTACTTGGAGAAATCTAGGACTTATAGGACAAGGCCCCGGAAAAGGAGAATTAAAAGAATTCTTACCTGAAGCTTACGCTGATTTTTATTATGCAAGTTTTGTGGAAGAAATAGGCACTTTTTGGGCTTTTGTTTTGATTCTACTATACATCATATTATTCTATAGAATCTTACAAACAGGAATAAAGGCAAAACGGTTGTACCAAACTTATTTCTGTATCGGCTTCGGTATTCTTTTAATGATACAAGCCAGTGTAAATATGTTGGTTTGTACAGGAGTATTCCCTGTTACAGGACAAAACATGCCTCTCTTGGCAATGGGAGGGTCTGCTATGTTATTTACAGGAATTGGAATTGGAATGGTGCAAGCAATTGCAAGACAATCTAAGAATAAATCAAAAAGAAAAATTTATCAAACAGAATAAAAAAAGATGCTAAATAAAATCATCATATCAGGTGGAGGCACAGGAGGTCATATCTTTCCTGCGATAGCTATTGCAGATGAAATCAAAAGAAGATATCCTGATGCTGATATTCTTTTTGTTGGAGCCAAAGGGAAAATGGAAATGGAAAAAGTTCCACAAGCCGGATATCAAATAGAAGGACTTGAGATAGTAGGTTTTCAACGAAAATTAGCGCTGTCGAATTTTCTTCTTCCTTTTAAAATTATCAAATCCCTTTGGAAAGCAAGAAGTATTATCAAAAACTTTACTCCTCAAGCATGTGTTGGTGTCGGAGGGTATGCCAGTGGCCCCACTCTAAAAATGGCTACAATGTTGAAAATACCTTCTATGATTCAAGAACAAAACTCTTTCCCGGGGAAAACAAATAGAATTTTATCTAAAGACGTTCAAAAAATATGTGTTGCTTATGAAGGGCTAGAACGTTTCTTTCCAAAAGAAAAAATTGTACTAACCGGAAATCCTACAAGAAAAGAAGTGACCCAAATTGAAGGAAAAGAAAATGAAGCTTTTGACTACTACAATTTAAATCCGAGAAGAAAAACCATTTTAATTATAGGAGGAAGCTTGGGAGCGAAAACTTTAAATGAAAGTGTATTCAAAAACAAAGAGAAATTATTAAACAATGATGTAAATGTTATCTGGCAATGCGGAAAGTTTTATTATAACGATTTGAAAGACGTATTATCCGAAGAAGAAAAAGAAAAAATTAAACTGCATCAATTTATTGATAGGATGGATTTGGCCTATGCCGCTGCAGATATCATTATATCTCGAGCCGGAGCCATTTCTGTATCCGAATTATGCATCATCGGAAAACCTGTCATTCTTGTCCCTTCTCCCAATGTCGCAGAAGATCATCAAACTAAAAACGCAATGGCTTTAGTCAAAAAAAATGCCGCTGTTTTAGTCAAAGACAATGAGGCTACGGAAAAACTCATTGATAAAACATTAGAGACACTTAACAATGAGGAAAAATGTAATGAATTATCTAAAAACATTAAACAATTAGGCAAACCTAATGCAACAAAAGAAATTGTTGATGAATTGGAAAAAATTGCACTAAAACAATGACCGGACAACAACAAAATATCAAGCAATTTGACCAAGTTTACTTCTTAGGAATAGGAGGCGTGGGAATGTCTGCACTTGCTCGATATTTTAACTTAATGGGGAAAAAAGTAAGTGGTTACGATAAAACAAAAACACATCTCACATCTCAATTAGAAAAAGAAGGCATAGAAATTCATTACAATGATTTAGGGGAGGATATTCCAAAAACATTTAAAAACAAAGAAAATACACTGATTGTATTTACCCCGGCAATCCCCGAAGAACACGGAGAGTTATCTTTCTTCAAAAAAGAGAAATTCATCATTTTAAAACGAGCTCAAGTTTTAGGTTTAATCACTCAAGAACTTCAAGGAATTGGTGTTGCCGGAACACATGGAAAAACAACAACCTCAACATTACTTGCTCATATTCTACAATCCTCATCTTGGAAATGCAATGCTTTTTTAGGAGGAATTTCAAGTAATTACAACACCAATTTTATCTATGATGAAAATAGCTCGTGGGTCATCGTTGAAGCAGATGAATTTGACCAATCCTTCCTACATCTTTCCCCTTATGCGGGAATTGTAACATCTACGGATGCAGATCATTTGGATATTTACGGTAATGAAGATTATTTAAAAGAAAATTTTCAGAAATACGTTGAACTTATTCCTGAAGAAAATCTTCTTATTCGACATATTGATGCAGAAGTATCTCATCCGAATCAAATTACTTATGGCTTTGAAAAAAAAGCCGATTACATTGCAAAAAACATACGATTCAAACTCGGTACATTTCTCTTCGATATTCAAACTCCTCAAGGAGTAATCACGGATATAGAACTTGGAATACCGGGAATACACAATGCTGAAAATGCCACCGCATGTATTGCTCTTGCTTTAGAACTCGGACTAAATGAAGCAGAAATAAAAAAAGCTTGTAAGACTTTTAAGGGAGTAAAAAGAAGATTTGAATATCACATCAAGACAAATGAGATTGTCTATATCGATGATTATGCACATCACCCTACCGAAATTGATGCCTTAATTTCTTCCATTCGGCTACTTTACCCTCAACAAAAGATTGTGGGAATATTTCAACCGCATCTTTATTCAAGAACAAAAGACTTTTTTAACGATTTTGCAAAGCAACTTTCTCGATTAGATGAAGTTATTATTCTCCCCATCTATCCCGCAAGGGAAAAACCGATTGAAGGTGTAACAAGTCAACGATTACTAGAAATAATAACATTGGAAAATAAACGATTCATCCCTTTAAACAAAATTGTAAAGAACATTAAACCTGAAAAAAATACCGTTTATTTGACCATTGGAGCAGGAGATATTGACAGAATTGTTCAACCACTAATAGAAAAATTATCAAGTGAAAAATAAATGGATATATCGCATTTTATGGGTATTATTCTTAGG
>JALWLM010000264.1 GCA_027084145.1 Crocinitomicaceae bacterium
CCCGATATTGCACTTACAGAAGATGTGATTCATCAAATTACGCGTTATAATTTCGTGTTAAAAGCCCCGGTTTTAATAATAACTAATGGCTTAAGTACTTTGATTTATGACATTGATAATAAATCGATTAACAAAATAAACAATATTACAGATGAATTTATTTCTTCTTTGATAAAATAAATTCGGATGTTCGGTGAAATTTGATGTCAGGGTAATCTTGTTCAGCTGTTTGTAATAAGAACGCTGTTTCTGCTAAGAAAACGAGATTACCGTCTTTGTCTTCAGCAATGTATCTTGTCTTTGCACGTTTGAAATCTTCAAGTTGTTGTTCATTGTCTGTTGTTATCCAACAAGCTTTGTGGTAATTTCTGGGAACAAAACGGCATTTAGCTCCATATTCATGTTCTAATCGATATTTGATGACTTCAAATTGAAGTTGTCCCACAGTACCAATGATTTTTCTTGACCCCGGTTGTAGGATGAATATTTGGGCGACTCCTTCATCCATTAACTGCATAATGCCTTTATTGAGCTGTTTTGTTTTCATTGGATCTAAATTCTCTAATTCCATAAAAATCTCAGGAGAAAAACTAGGAATTCCCTTAAACATGAATTGATCTCCTTCAGTAAGTGTATCACCGATTTTAAAATTTCCTGAATCATATAAACCGATAACATCACCGGGATATGCTTCATCAATCACACTCTTATCTTGAGCCATGAATGAAGTCGGATTAGGGAATTTTATTTTTTTATTATTTCTAACATGATAATAAAATTTATTGCGTTCAAATTTCCCTGAAACAATTCTAAGGAAAGCAATTCTATCTCTATGTTTTGGGTCTAAATTAGCGTGAATTTTGAATACAAATCCGGAGAATTTAGATTGATCCGGTTCTATTATTCCTGAATCGGTTTCTCGTCCTCTTGGCGAAGGAGATATTTCACAGAATGTATTAAGTAGTTCTTGTACACCGAAATTGTTAACTGCAGAACCGAAAAATACAGGAGCTACTTCACCCGACAAATACCTTTCTCTGTCAAAAGCATCGTAAACTCCTTCGATCATTTCAGTTTCTTCTCTTAGTAATTCAGCTGCTTCTGTTCCTATTTTCTCATCTAATTCAGATGATTGAATGTTTGAAATGGATTGAATATCGTCGGAAATACCTGTCTTATTTGGAGAAAAAAGATTGAGTTCTTTTTTGTATAAATTATAAACACCTTTAAAACGGTCACCCATTCCAATCGGCCAAGTAAGTGGACACACTTTAATAAAAAGGTTTTGTTCGATTTCATCCAACAAATCAAACGCTTCTTTTCCCTCTCTATCTAGCTTGTTAATGAAAATAATAACGGGAGTATTACGCATGCGGCAGACCTCCATCAATTTTTTGGTTTGCTCTTCAACTCCATTAGCAACATCGATGACAAGTATAACACTGTCAACCGCGGTTAATGTTCGGTAGGTGTCTTCAGCAAAATCTTTATGTCCGGGGGTATCCAATATGTTGATTCGCTTATCAAGATAATTAAAAGCCATAACGGAAGTGGCAACGGAAATACCTCTTTGTTTTTCTATTTCCATGAAATCGGAAGTAGCCGTTTTTTTGATTTTATTATTTTTTACGGCTCCGGCAGTTTGTATTGCTCCCCCGAAAAGTAAGAGTTTTTCTGTTAAAGTGGTCTTACCTGCATCGGGGTGAGATATAATACCAAAAGTTCTCCTTTTTTCCGTTTCTACCTTGTTACTCATCCTTATTTTTTTTTTAAAGAATCGCAAACTTAATTATTTTAATTACAAAAATTAACAATCATCTGTCAATACATTCTTTCTTTTTATATCATTTTTAAACTAATCATTTCTTAACTTTGTGGTTTTATAAAAATAAAAGGCACAAATAATGAGTATTCCAAAAACATATAGCCCGGGTAAGGCAGAAGAAAAATGGTATCAACATTGGCTCGAAAGAGGATATTTTTATTCTACTCCGGATGAAAGAGAACCTTATACTATTGTCATTCCACCGCCTAATGTTACAGGAGTTTTACACATGGGGCACATGCTTAATAATACGATTCAAGATGTATTGGTGAGAAGAGCGAGAATGCTGGGTAAAAATGCTTGTTGGGTGCCGGGAACAGATCATGCGTCTATTGCAACAGAAGCAAAAGTTGTTCAAAAGTTAAGAGAAGAAGGGATTAAAAAATCGGATTTAACAAGAGAAGAGTTTCTAAAACATGCTTTCGAATGGAAAGATAAACACGGTGGTATTATACTGGAACAATTAAAAAAGTTAGGAGCTTCATGTGATTGGAATCGTACGACTTTCACAATGGATGAAGAATATTCCAAATCAGTAATTCAGGTATTTATTGACTTGTATAAAAAAGGAAATATTTACCGAGGATTAAGAATGGTAAACTGGGACCCGGAAGCTTTGACGGCTTTATCTGATGAGGAGGTTATTCATAAAGAAGTTAATTCAAAACTATATCATATTCGGTATAAAATTTCAGGGAGTAATGATGAGTGGTTGACTATTGCAACAACGCGACCCGAAACTATTTTAGGAGATACTGCAATATGTGTAAATCCGAATGACATTCGTTATGCTCACTTAAAAGGAAAAAAAGCGATTGTTCCTATTTGTAATAGAGAGATTCCAATCATTTTTGATGATTATGTTGATATTGAATTTGGAACCGGATGTTTGAAAGTTACTCCTGCACATGATGTAAATGATTATGAGTTAGGAAAAAGACATCATTTAGAAACGATTGATATTTTAAATGCCAATGGAACTTTAAATGAACATGGTCTCCATTATGCAGGACAAGATCGATTTGATGTTCGAAAAGAAATAGCAAAAGAACTCGATAATAAAGGATACTTAGTTAAGATAGAAGACTATATTACTAAAGTTGGCTTTTCCGAAAGAACATCAGCTGTAATTGAGCCGCGTCTTTCATTACAATGGTTTGTAAGCATGAAAGAATTAGCTAAGCCGGCATTAGATAGTGTGATGAACGGAGAAATTAAATTCCATCCTGAAAAATTCAAGAACACTTATCGTCACTGGATGGATAACATCAAAGATTGGTGTATTTCCAGACAGTTATGGTGGGGGCATCAAATACCTGCTTATTATTACGGAGAAGGAGAAGAGGATTATGTGGTAGCAAAAAACATCGAAGAAGCGGTAAAACTTGCATCTAAAAAATCCGGAAGAGAAATCACAAAAGAAGAATTAAGACAGGATGAAGATGTTTTAGATACTTGGTTTTCCAGTTGGTTGTGGCCAATTTCTGTTTTTAATGGAATCACTCAACCGGAGAATGAAGATATTAAATATTATTATCCAACGAATGATTTAGTTACTGCTCCTGAAATTATCTTTTTTTGGGTAGCGAGAATGATTATGGCGGGATATGAGTATAAAAAACAAGCGCCGTTTAAAAATGTTTATTTCACAGGAATCGTACGGGATAAATTAGGAAGAAAGATGTCTAAATCACTAGGAAACTCTCCGGATCCTTTGGAATTGATTGAAAAATACGGGGCTGATGGAGTACGAGTAGGAGTGCTTATTTCTTCTCCGGCAGGAAACGACCTTCCTTTTGATAGTGCACAATGTGAACAAGGTAGAAATTTCACTAATAAAATATGGAATGCTTTCCGGCTGGTGAGTTCATGGGAAGTAAAAGAAGATTTAATGCAACCGGAATCATCTAAAAAAGCAATAGAATGGTTTGATGCAAAATTCAATAAGGAGTTAAAGAAAATCAATTATCTGTTTGAACAATTTAAGATTTCAGAAGCATTGATGGCTACTTACAAATTGGTTTGGGATGACTTCTGTTCTTGGTATTTGGAAATGATAAAGCCGGGATACCAACACCCTATTGATCCTCAAACATTAGAAACGACTAAATTATTTTTTGAGAACGTTTTAAAATTGTTACAACCTTTTACACCATTTGTAGCAGAGGAATTATGGCATGCAATACGGGAAAGGGAAGATGATATTGTTGTTGCTCCTTGGCCAAAAGAAAAAGAGGTAGATGA
>JALWLM010000265.1 GCA_027084145.1 Crocinitomicaceae bacterium
ATTTTAACCTGAAAAGCTTTGTTTCATCGTCTTTTTTCTTATTTAAATGCTTTTAAACCTCATTTATCTATAAATATTTTAAATTCATACAAAATTATATTTTTTAAAACCAGTAATTTCTATCTTATTTTTTTAGACTAACCGCACTATAAATTCGACAAAATCAACCATTTAGAAATGAGAAAAGACGGTATATATTTAATTTAAACTTATAAAACAATAAATAAAGTACAGGAACTATAATTAATGTTAAAAAAGTCGCAAAAGTAAGTCCGTATATAATCGCCCAAGACATTGGAGAGAAAAAAGCAGTATTATCTCCTCCAAAATAAATATTCGGATGATTTGCTGTGAGCCATCCATAAAAGTCAATATTAAAACCTACAGCTAATGGAATTAGCCCTAAGACTGTTGTTATTGCTGTAAGGAGTACAGGACGTAAACGTGTTTTCCCTGATTTTACGATACATTTTACAACTTCCTCGATTGGTAACCTCTCTTGTTCTTCCAAACCTAATTCTTTTTTCTTCTCTTCAATGAGTAAATTCGTATAATCAATAAGTACAATGGCATTATTTACGACAACCCCCGCTAAAGAAATAATCCCAATCATTGTCATAATGATTACAAAATCTTGCCGGCTAATAACAAGCCCCAGCAATACTCCTATCAAAGAAAAAACAACCGTTATCATAATGATAACAGGAACAGAATAAGAATTAAACTGAGCAACAATTATTAGTAAAATAAGGAATACGGCAATTAAAAGAGCCTTACTTAAAAACGCCATTTCTTTATTTTGTTTTTCATTCTGACCCGAAAAAGAATAAACTACCTCATCCGATAACATTCCTGCTTCTTTATACTCCTTCATCATTCCCTTCATTTCATCAACGATTTCAGTAGCATTATAGCCTTCAATAACATTAGATGTAATTCTTACTAAAGGAATTTGATCTTCTCTCACTACTTCAGAATATGCAACTTGCTCCTTTATCGGATAAATCAATGAGCGGATTGGTATTTTTAATAACCTCCCTTTTTTATTTCTAAAAATCAACTCTTGATCTAAAAGTGCATCTAAACTCTCTCTGTTTTTCTTATTAAACCGTATCGTGATGTCATAACTATCTTCCCCTTTTGTATATTTTGCTACATCCTGTCCCAATAAAGCTTTACGAATAGCCATTCCAACTTGTCCGGTAGAAGCGTTCAGTTTTCTTACTTTCTCCCTGTTTATTTTTATGGGAATTTCTATCCGATGAAGTTCTACGTTTAGTTTTAAATTTTCTATTCCCGGAATATTCTTTTTTTGCAAATACGATTTTACTTTATCTGCTTCTGCTATCAAATCTTCATATTCTATTCGTCCTTTAATATCAAGACTAATCGGAGCACCTTGAGGTGGGCCTTGTCGATTCTTTTTTACAGAGATTTCTATATCTGCAGGGAACCTCCCTTTAAATTCGCTTTGAAGTTCTTTTAGGATATCTGATGTTTTTATACCATTTCGATATTGAGATTCCACAAAATTAATCGTCACTCTCGCTTTATGAGGTGTCTTCCCCATAGAAACCCCTTCGGAAGGATCGCTTGCACCTTCTCCCACTTGGGAAATAACCGATTGAATCAATTGATATTCCTTCTTCACCCCTTTATCCAAATCTCGATTTCGATACGGTCTAATCACTTTATCAATCATTTTTTCTGCCTCCAAAGTCGTATGATTTGTTTCTTCTATATCCGTACCTATGGGATGAGATATAAATACATTCACATATTTTGGCTGGTTAACCGGTAGAAACTCTATCTTAGGGGGAAACCATTTCATCAATAAAACAGATAAAACCAATAAAATCATTGTTCCTATTAAAAATAATCTTGGCCGTTTTCCTTTAAGAGCAAAGGCTAATAAACGTTCATATACAGCTTCCAATTTTGGTAAAAACTTGTTCTGAAAACGAATTGTCCCCGGATATAATAAGAAGATATTTAAAAGAATGACTGTTGACACAATTAGAAAAATATTCCCAATGGTAATTTTATCTAATAACAAAAATATGACCGCCATAAAGAGCGTAACAGTACCAACAAGTAAGGATTTCTTTTTGTCGGGCATAGATGTTTCTATTTTCATAAATAAAACAGCAATTACCGGGCTAATTACAAGTGCAACAAAAAGCGATGCTCCAAGTACAATCATCAAGGTAATAGGAAGAAATTTCATAAACTCTCCCATCATTCCCGGCCATAATGCCAAAGGTAAAAAAGCTGCAACGGTTGTAGCGGTAGAAGCTATAATCGGCATCGCAACTTCCCCCACTCCTTTAATCACTGCATTTTTTCTATCTAAGCCCTCATCCATGTGCCTGTAAATATTTTCAATAATTACAATTCCGTTATCGACCAACATCCCTAACGCCAATACGAGAGAAAATAACACCATTACATTTAACGTAACTCCCATTGACTCTAAAATCAGAAAAGATAAAAGCATTGATAACGGGATTGCTATTCCTACAAATATGGCATTCCTTAATCCCAAGAAAAACAATAGAACTCCAACAACTAATATCACTCCAAATACGATAGAGTTTAAAAGGTTGGAAACCATGCCTCGAGTATCATTTGATTGGTCATTGGTAATGGATACATGAACACCTTTGGGAATTACATTTTCTTTTCTGGCTTTTTCTAAAATTTTAGCTATTTTATCTGATGCTTCCAATAAATTTTCCCCGCCTCTTTTCTTTACATCTAACATTACCACGGATTTTCCAAACTCCCTGGCATAAGAAGTCGTATCACTATTACCAAAATAAACATCAGCTATATCTTTTAATTTAACCTGCATGAAATTCTCCTGTTTTACAACAAGATCTTTCAATTCTTCTGCATCTTTAAATTCTCCTTCAATTCTTATTGTTTTTCGAATCTTTCCTGCTAATAATTCCCCTCCGGATACCGTAACATGTTCTTGTTTAATGGCATTTTCAATATCACGCAAAGAGACATTTCTTGCTTGAGATTTGATCGGATCAACATCAATCCTCATCTCCTGCTCTTGTACCCCTCTTATGTCAACTTCATTAATCTCGGGAAGTCGTTCGATTTCTTCTTCTATCTTCTTTGCTATATCATGTAAAAAATCAACATCTCCTCCACTCAGATTGATATTCATAATGGGTAACTCGGAAGGACTTAATTCGAAAATATTGGGTTCTACCGGCAATTCCGGAAAACCTGATTTAGCTCTAGCATCATCTACCGCGTCTTTTACTTTTTGTAATGCTAATTCTACAGGAACATCTGACATAAACTTAATCCGTATTGTCGTGTATCCATTGACAGAATTTGAAATGATTTCATCAATAGACTTAATTTCTGCAACTTCTTTTTCTACAGCCTTAGCCACTTTATCCGCCATAAATTTTGGTGAAGAACCCGGCTTCGCTATTCCTATATAAATTTCAGGAATATTAACCTCCGGAAAATGTTCTTTAGGCATCGATTGATAAGCAACAAAACCTCCTATAATGATGATAAACATCACCAAAAGAACGGTTTTAACATTCTTTATCGATAAAGTTGATAAGAAGAATCCTTTATTATTTGATTGTTGTTCTGCCATTTTCTATTTTTTTACACGAACTTTATCTCCTTCATAAACACCTTTTGCTCCCTCTACAACCACAAAATGATTTCCTGTTTCCAAACCTTGAACTAAAGATTTTCCCTGATAAGATTTTTCAACTGTTATATACTTTTTATTTATCTCATAATACGCTCCTCTAGGCATGGCTAGAAAAACGTAGTCTTTATTTTTTGCATCTTTAAGAATGCTTTTCTCCGGAATAACAATCCCTTTCTTTTCAAAATCTGTAATGGTAACCTCTGCAAGCATATTCGGTAATAAAAAGTCATTGTTCTTGATTGTAGTACGAATACGGAAAGTTCTATTAATAGGATTAATATAATTCCCTACACTTGTTATTTTCAAAACAATCGCCGTATCAATCCTACTGTCCGGAAATGTTACACTTATAGGTGTACCCACTTTAATTTGCCCTACATATTTCTCAGATATTGAAGCAACTAAATCAACCGTTTCATTATTCACTAGTCGAAGTATCGGTGATTGTGGTCCTACCATCTGCCCTTGCTTTGCAAATATCTGATCGACTATTCCCGAAAAAGGAGCTTTTATCATTGATTTGCCTCTTTGCGTTTCCATAGATTTTAATTTCGCTTTAAGCGCTTTGACTTGATTCCTTGCTGACTCTAATTCAATTTCAGAACCTAAACCATTTTGATGTAACTTTTCTTGTTTATCAAGAATGTATTCTGCATGTCTTAACTGAGTCTTCAGCTCTTCAATATTTGATGCTAAAATAGAAGCGTCCACCACTGCTAATAATTGTCCTTTTTTTACTTTCTGACCTTCTTTGACTTTAATGGATCGTAATTGTCCTCCCATTTCTGAGGATATCATCGCATCATAATCAGTGATAATATCTCCTTGTACTCTTATTTTATGCTGAAATAATTCTTCTTTTAAAGGAGCTACGGTTACCAATGAATAAACCCTGTCCGATTCCGTATCTTTACTTTCCCCTTTTTCCGAAGAATTACAAGATGTTAAAAGAACAATACTTGCAATAAACAAAGTGAGATATCTTTCTATTTTCATGTTTTATTTTGTTAAAATATTATTGTATAATTTGTCTAATTTCAATTTTGTATTAAAATAATCCATTAATGATTGAATATATTCCGCTTGAGCACGCACATATTGTTGATATTTCTGAGTAATCATTAGACTATTCCCCTTTCCTATCTCTTTTTGTTTTATCGCATTCAAATAAATTTTCTTTGCTAATAATTCATTCTGCTTTTGAACTTTCATTTGATTTTGTGAAACTTCCAAATCATTTTTCAGTATCTGCTCCTGCATATGATTCCTTTCTTTTAATAATTGTAATTGATATTCTGTCTTTAACAGTTTTATTTTTGACTGGGAAATTCTTGCTCTTCTGGATAATCCTGAAAAAATCGGAATATTCAGTTGAAGTCCCCACAAGGTTTGACTATACCATTTTTCATTTTGATCAAAGAAATTAAATTCATCACGATAGGCATTATAAGAGTGATTAAAGTAAGCAACTAGATTTGGGACATTCGCCATTTTTTTATTTCTCACATCCAACCTTTGTAAACCCATTTGTTTTTTCAGAAGTAATAAATCCATATTTTCTTCTAACTCTCCAAAAGAAATATGACTCTTCTCCATCAATACTTCGGGAGTATCTGTAATAACAATCGTATCATTAACAGGAAATCCCATCGCTAACTTCAAAACCAAGAGTGTGTTTTCTACTTGATTTTTAGCTCTTAACAACATTAATTCAATCTGATGAAGTGTAAACTCCAACTGATCATAAGTTTCTTGAGTAATGAATCCAAGGTTTAAATATTCTTTCTGCTGACTTACCATCTTTTTTGTGATCTGCATTAACGAATCTGCAAACATTTCATTCTTTTTAGCAACGGAAGCAGCTTGATAAGCTTGAATAACATTAAAAACAATTTCTTCCTCCGTCTTTTTAACGTTAGTTTCCTGAAATTCCTTAAACATCTTTGACGCCTGTAGACCTACAATATATGATCCGTCAAAAACCAATTGTGTAACTTGTAAATTCCCTGAAGCTTTATACTCTGTTCCTGTTTTAAAAGCAACCAATCCCGGAGGAGCTAAAGGGTTAAAAACCGATTGATCTATGACCATTACAGGTCGATTAAAAAATTGTTGAAAATCTCCGTTAGCACTAATTTGTGGTAATCCCATTCCTCTTGTTTCTATCACTTGCCGCTTTGCTATCTCAATGTCTTCTCGAACACTTTTTAATTGTAAATTATTATTTAATGCATATTGCTTCGCTTCTTCAAGAGAAAACGCTACTCTCTGAGAAAACAAACACAGAGAAAACAACATACTAATAATGATCAAACTTATTTTCATATTCTATGAGCTATTTTTTTTCGACCTTTTTCTGTTGCTAAACCATGAAGATGGAACCAAACGATTTCTTTAAACAATTTTTCAAATTCAAACTCCGTAAGTGGAAATACCTCCCCGTTTATCATCGCATGAATTGAAACGACATACAACCTGCTAATAATTTCTTTGTCCACTTCTTCTCTATACAAGCCTTCCAAAACACCACGCTTTAAATTTTCCAACATCATTTTTTGAATAAACCCTCTCTGATGCTCATCTAAGAGTTTCCATGCCCTCGGATAATAGCGCTTTAAATCTGAAAAAACATCAAGGTTTATTCCTTTAAACTGTTGTAAAACCGATTCTATTACTAACAATAGCTCTTCCATTGCGTCTTGAGCTATACTCCGGCATTTTATACATTGCTCTTGATCCTCTAAAACCTTTTCCTTGACAATTTCAAAAACGAGTTCTTCTTTATCTTTAAAATATTTATAAAACGTTTTTTTTGAAACACCTAATTGCTTTGACAAATCTTCCATTGTCACGCGTTTTATACCGTGTTCCATAAAAACTCCGGTAACATCATCCAGCAAAGATTTCTTTTTATCATTCACGGGAGCAAAGATATACATTTTTCACAACAGGAAACTTTTTAAATAAAAAAAGTTTCCATTTTTTATTCTTATTTTCGCATATGATTGAAATTTTCACAGATGGTTCTTCAAAAGGGAATCCCGGCCCCGGAGGATATGGAATTATAATGAGATTCAATGGAAAAGAAAAAGAATTTTCTCAAGGCTATCGATTGACAACAAACAATCGAATGGAATTACTTGCAATTATTACTGCTCTTGAGCAATTAAAAACAAATAAATACCCCATCCGTATTTACTCCGATTCTAAATATGTTATTGATGCTATCACAAAAGGATGGGCCTTTAACTGGCAAAAAAAGAATTTTAAGAAAAAAAAGAATCAAGACTTGTGGGAACGTTATCTGAAACTACATCAAAAGTATCAACCTGAATTTGTTTGGGTCCGTGGACATTCCGGACATCCGGAAAATGAGAGATGTGATCGATTAGCTGTTGCTGCTGCAGAATCAAAAGACCAACTTATTGATACTTTTTTTGAAGAGCAACTCCAGAAAGAAGATTAAATTATTTTTAAACTGCGGTTCGCTCGGAATCTATACAACACGATTTCAGGAAAGTATAAAAGAGCGGATGCGGCCTTTCCCGTGTAGAGGATATTTGAGGTAAAAATCCACAAGCTACAAAAAATACATGTTTTTTCAGACTAATAATTTCAGGGTCTTCAAACTGATTGACCGCTTCTACATCAAGTACATCTTCTTTAATGACTTCAAGCAATTGTGGATAAACGCTATATCTTGTTGCTGTTAATTCTAAAGTAGAATATGTTTCATAGAGTTTCTTTATTCCTTCTGTTATTGGAAAAATTTGAATCCTCTCAAACTGATTGCCTTCCACTAGATTCTCTGAAACCAGTTTATTTGTAATGGTAGATAATTTATTTTTATTCGCTACGACTTCAAGAAAAGTTTTAAAACCTTCTCCTGATATAAAAACAGGTACTTGTAAATCTATCAAACGAGAAATGATTCCTTGTAAGAAAAAATCATTTAGTATTGGTCCCGGAGCAACAATAAATCCCTCATATTGATTGATTTGCCCTGATTTCATTTTTATAAATTCAGATAAACCGATCCAATAATAATTTACTCCGATTTCTAAAAATTCAGAAGCATGGTCCATTGCCATGTTTGTGGCATGATGAGAATTATACGTAAAATTAAAATCCCCTATAATCGCTATTTTCAGATAATCCGAAGACACACGGATAAAAATTTATTAGCGCTGAAACCAACCTTTAAAAGTAGCCTGTTCTATTTTTAAAGAGTCTTTTGCCGGATTTCCATTTGGATCTATGTAATTGTGATATACATAACAGTCGAAATCACACGAAAACAATACATAATCTCCTGTCTTATCAGATTCTTTCGATAAGGTGTTAAATGTAACATTTTGTACATTTACACTGTTTTCATCAGAATAATAAACGCTCCCATTCACTCCTTTATAAACTACTTCAAAACCATTTAACGCCTGATTAGAATAATCAAATGAAGGACTTTGATGAATTCCATCAAAAAAACTATTAAATAAAGTTAATGCCGGTTTTGTAATTCCGGTAGCGTTATTCCATGTGATACTACCACATCCTATTCCCACTGATGTTAATACATTCGGAGAAAGCATTGAAAAATGGTATTGTACATTAGTAATTCCTCCTCCTGTTTGAGCTGTCAATTCAGACATTCCGTAATAACCATCAACATTTTGAGTATATTCAATGTACTGCCCCCCTACTAATCCCTGAAAACTACAAACTAAATCAACCTTTGGTTCCGGTGCAGGAATAATCTCATGTTTTTGACACGAAAACAAAAAAACGAATCCTACAAATAACAATCCTACTTTCTTCATAATTTATTGTTTGTTTAAAATATATTCTTTTACTAAATTACGAAAAAAAACAAAAATAGGTTGCTTGAAATCGATGTTTCTTTTATTATGCTCTAATTTGTAAAATCTCCTGAGATGATAAAATCGGTAATATATCTTCACTTTTCGGATTTTGAATAGTTTGAGGGAAGTCAAGTGTGTATATAATTAAATTTTCATTTACTTGAACAACTTCTAAACAATCTTCATAATTAAATAATGGATTATAGGCTAAATATAACCCCAACAATTGGTTTAATTCTGCGTGAGAGATAATAAAACGTATAGGAAATCTCAACATTCCCTCTTGTACTTCTGCAAATAATATTACATCATCATTGTTGCTTTCAAACTGAATTCTATTAATTACAATGTTATTAAATTCTTTTCTCATGACATTTGTTTTTTAATTACATTACAAATATCACATATCAGAACGTAATCATTTTACGTTCTACTAAACAGCTGATTTATTTAACGAAGCAAATGGACATGCCCTACATATTGTTCTTCCTCTCCATCCATAGAAGTAACGCGAAGTTTCCATACGTAAGTACCATCTTGGCAAAGAGCCCCGCCATAAGTTCCATCCCAACCGATATGGGAATCATAAGACTCAAAAATTAATTCTCCCCAACGATTAAAAATTAGAAGTTGAAATGATTGAACATTATTAACAATAATTCGAAATACATTGTTATGCTCATCTCCATCCGGAGTAAAGGTGTTAGGAGCAAAAATCAATGGTTTGTAAACAACCCTCACCGTGTCTGATGCCTTACATCCATTATTATCTGTAAAAATTACCGTATAAGTGAAATTTTCATCGGGTTTAGCCATTGGATTAGAACAATCTGTACAGCTCAAATAATAAGGCGGCATCCAATCAAAAGTTCCTTTTCCATTCCCAAAGGCGATTAATTGTACCGGTTCACCATAAAAAGCCTCCACTTCATTATCAGTAACAACGGATGGTTTAGGAAATAAATCAACAAAAACACTCGCTACATCCACACACCCAAACATATCTGTTACTGTCACTTGATAATTTGTAGGTATTGTTGGTGTTACGATAATTGTATCTTCATTAGGATTATTTATGGATTCTTCCGGTGTCCAATGATAATGAAGTCCTCCCGAAGCTCTTAACATAACACTTTCCCCTGGACATATAATCGTATCTGAAAAAGCTTCTGCATTGGGGAACTTAACATCAACAAAAACACTATCGGTTACTGTTCCGCAAATATTTGTGAAATCACAATAGTACCACACATCATTCGGAGGGTTTACTGTTACCGTGTTTCCCGTTGTCGTTGAAATATAATAATTTGGAGACCATGAATAACTTGTGGCTCCTGAAACAATAATCTCTGTACCGGTTCCTGCACATTGTATTAAAGTATCCGGAATAACAGGAGAAGGAGGCGTATAAAAAACATCTACAAAAACAGAGTCGTTAATAACACATCCATCCGGTGTAATTATTTCAACGTAGTACATGATATCTTGTGTAGGCGTACATAATGGGGTGGAAATATTAGGATTACTCAAAAATGTAGCCGGTGTCCATGAGTAAGAGGCTCCTCCCGTAGCGATTAAATTAACACTATTTCCTATACAGACATCTTGATCATCAGACACCGTATAGTTTACATCATATACAGGTAATGTGACTTGTAAAGTATCTGCTCCACAAGTATCTGACACAATAACCGTAAAAGTTGTTGTCTGTGAAATAGTAGCAATAGGATTTGAAATGGTAGGATCGCTAAGTCCTTGAGTGGGTGACCATTGGTAAAACATTCCTCCTGATGCCTCTAATTGATACGGAACATTCGGACAAATTGTATCCGAAGGTTGTATGACATTTCCAGTAAACAATAGTATCTCTACGGGAAATGTTAATGTATCGGGAGTATAACACCCATTTGTATCTGATACAATCAACGTTACCATATAATTACCCGGACCGGGATAAACATGAGTTGGGTTTATATCCGTTGAAGTATTTCCATCTCCGAAATCCCAGAAAAAATGATTCCCGTTGGAACTGTTATTCGAAAATACAACAGGATTCGGGTAACAAACTGTCGGGCTCGGATCTGATACTACAGCTTCAATATAACTTAATTCAAATTTGAATGCTGCAAGGTTACAGTTTGATGAATTATTGGTAGGACCATAAACTCCCGGCGTTGTTGTAAAACCATTAGAATTACCTCCACAAGCAGCACAAACCGCATGGTAAATACGTCCTCCTTTATCGAAACGGCTTGTTCCTCCATCCACGTGATTAGGACTATTGGTTATCCCCCCCATAAAAGTCCCGTATCTCAAACTTGAAGCGTCTTGCCCTAATACAGCAATATAAAAATTACTTCCGTTCGTTGTCGTTTGATATGCCCCGGAAGTTACAGGAAATCCATTTGTTGTGGAATGTACAGCTTGACTTACAGCTGGATTGGTGTTTAATTGCCCTCCCCAACCGGCAACATATATTTCTCCACAATCTGAAACTAAAAAAGCAGTAGGAGATATCTCAACATGTCCAATTCCTGCACCAAACATTGTTTTCCATAACTGTGTGCCTAAATCAGAACTGTATTTATGAATAAATTGACCTGCATTTGCTACCCCATATAATCCTGAAGTAATTCCTAAATCCGATTCTGTTTGTCCAAAAACATAAATGTCTCCATTAAGATCCGATTGCACAAAATAACTTTGATCATATTCATTTGCTCCGATATATGTTCCTGAAACAATCGCTCCTGTTGTACTATTGATTTGAACTAAATATCCGTCTCTATCTCCTCCAAAGGACGGTTGAAAACCATTGTTAATAGGCAAATTATTAGATTCTGTACCTCCTGAAACATAAATATTTCCATTAGCTCCGATACAGATAGAATTCCCCGTATCATCCATATCTCCTCCAAAATATCTTGACCATGTCAGCTGATTTAATGCAATCGGCATTTTTACGATAACGGCATCCTGCCCCCACGCCAATCCCGGAAGACCCGCTGTAGTTGGGAAATTTGTAGATTGCGTTACCGATGAAATATAAACACTCCCCATATTATCGACAATAATTTCTCCTCGAAATTGATCTCCATAATTGTATTTTAAATTGGAAACGTTCATCCCATCATTCCCTGATCCTCCCAAATAAGTCGAACCTAGTAATGTAGAACCGTCTGCACTTAATCTTGCTATAAAAATATCTGTTCCTGATGAAAACCCAATCCCATTGGATGATCCCGCCATGGAAGGACCTCCTCCAAAAGTATTGTCATAAGAAGAGGAAAGCATAGGAAAATTAGATGAAGAGGTTACTCCGAATACAAATAATTCATTATTTGTTGAACAAATCATACTATTAGGCATTTCCTCTCCATTACCTCCTAAAAAAGTAGAAAACATCAACCCGCTTCCATCTGATGTGAATTTAGAAATACCAATATCTACATTTCCATTATTAAATGACGCATCAAAAACTCCTGTCGTCAGTGGATATCCGGGACCAAAAACAATTCCTCCTGCTATTAAATTTTGGTTATAATCAGGTGTTGCGGAAGTTCCCCAATTATCAGATGTTGCTCCTGTGAAAGTAGAAAAGGTCAGCACCGGATCAATGAATAAAATCTCATTTATCTGATATCCTTTTGGAAAAACAAATGATAATACATCTCCTGTCAAGGCATATTCTATTTCAACTTCTTTTTTTCTTCCATTAGATGAGATTGTCCATGCTTTAGGTTGACTTTGAATGATTTCACCGAAACGATGTTTTATAATAAGTTGCCCTTTATCATCCAAAAATACATCGTTTTGCCCTGTGAATTTAATTTTAATATCTGAAGGATTGCCTTTATTTGGATAAACTTGAAAAGAGTATTCAAATGCGTTCCCTGTTGTTAAAATTAAATCTACTCCATTATAAAAATTTTCTTTTTTAACTTTTGAATAACTATGTACTTTGGATTGCCATTTCTTTTGATCTAAACCTAAAATATAATTACGATAAAAAGGTGATTTCCCTTCTTCTCTGACAACGAACTCTTCATTTGCTTCAATAAATTCTGCAGAGATAACATGCGCATTATATGCTTGTTCTAAAGAGTGTTCACCGTCATGCGAATGTCTATATTTTTGATCTGCATTATGTAAATAAAATAAGAAACGGTGCTTTTCAATATAAAATTCTCCTAATTGTAAATCCATTTTATATTCTATCCGTCCATCCCATTGCCCTTGGTTTTTATGCATCCACAACTCTTGGGAAATTAAATTTTCCATAGAAAAAAGAAATGCTATAAAAACAAAAAACTTCATTATCTTATTTTGAATTATCTTATAAAGATAACGTAAGTTTTTTGAAAAAGTTGACTGTCAGTTAAATATAAACTTTGAGGAACTTTAATTAATCTGTATATAGACGTGGCAATCGAGATGAAAATCCCGTAACGACTTCATAAGTAATCGTATTCATTTGTTTCGCTAAAGCTAAAACAGATTGATTTTGACCTATAATTTCGACCTTTTGACCTTTTTTTACATCAGATAAACCGGATATATCCACCATAATCATATCCATGCATACATTTCCAACTGTCGGGCAAAAAACGTTATCGATAAAAACACCTCCAGCCCCATTACTTAAACACCTTCTAAAACCGTCTGCATATCCTACGGGAATAATCGCAATTTGCATTTCTTTCTCCGCAATGAAACTTCGTCCATATCCGATACTTTCTCCTTTTTTCACTTTTTTAACTTGCGAAATTTGACTGTACCATCCTATTGCTTGCCTTAAAAAAGAATTTTCAATTATTCCGTACATTCCTATCCCTAAACGCACCATATCCATTTGATACTCAGGATAATTAATCACACCTTCGGAATTAAGTATATGTCGAATCGGTTTTTCTTCCAAATTTTGCATTAAGAGATTTGACATCTTTTCAAACTTCTGAAATTGTAAATGTGTGAATTCTGAAGACTCATTATCGCTCTCTGCCAAATGTGAGTAAATTGTCTTTACTTGAACTTCAGGCTGCGCCTTTAAAACAGATAATAAAGCAAAGATATCTTCTTCTTCAAAACCTAATCGTTTCATTCCTGTTTCCAATTTTAAATGAATCGGAAAATTGATTTTATGTTCATCAATCAATACTCTGATAAAAGCATTCAATTGCTCTAAATCATAAATTGCCGGCTCTAAATTATAATTGACACAATCTTCAAATCCACTTTCCTCTGTATTCATTATCAAAATTGGAAGTTGTACACCATTTTTTCTCAATTCGATTCCTTCTTCTACATAAGCAACTCCAAGATAATTGACTCCTATTTCTTGTAAAAAAGGTCCTATTACTTGAGCATCGGCACCATAAGACGAAGCTTTAACCATACAAAGCAATTGAGTTTCTCGTTTAATTTGTTGCCGGAACCAATGAATATTGTGTCTAATATCCTTTAAATTAAATTCCAGATAAGTCTGATGCTTTGTTTTGTGAAGTAAACGAAGCCACTCCTTTGCATCTTGATGCTCTCCTTTTATTAAAATAGAACTATTTTTCAGGTTGTTTATTTTTTCTTTATCCGGGTGAACAAACACGCTAATCGGCTCAAATTTTTCAATTTCAGACAAAAGTTCTTTATCCGGTTGATTTGATAATAATAAAACCCTCTTTTTCCCTTTTGAGTTCTGTAATTGATAAGAAAGTGAGTAAGACAACGTTTCTACATCCAATCGATAAGTGTCGTTAATAATGTCGTTCCCTCTCTGTCCCTTGAAATTTTCCAGCCGATTTGCTATTGATGGAAGCAAATGCAATTGTTGCTGTATTTCCTGCTGAGATACCCCTAATCTTTTTGCAACAGCAATACATAGGGCTACATTTTGACGACTAATTGCATCTTTTAAATGAAAATCAAATCCAAAAAGTTCATTTTCAGTATCTATCAGAATTCCATTTTCATATTCATTTCCTATCTCTATTGTTTTTGGGTAAAAAAATGTTACCCCTTCAAAAAGAATCAATTTCTCTTGTAAATGTTCATCTCTTGATAGAAACCATTCTCTATGTACTTTTCCGAAAGAAGTCAAAACACCTAAAGTTGGTCGTATCATTTTTTTCTTTTCTCTCATTTCACCAACTCCAACCTCAATAATAGCAACGGTCGTTTTATCCGTTATTTCCAATAATGATAACGCTATTCCCAATCGAGAATTATAGCTTTTCGGACTACGAGTAACCCGATGATTTTTCTCTAATAAATGAGACAGCCATTCTTTTACAATTGTTTTACCATAGCTACCTGTAATTCCTATAACGGGAATTTCAAATCGATGACGATGAAATTTTGCTAATTCACAAAGCGCATCTAATCCATTCGAAACAACAATTCCTTTTGCTCCATCCAATTTTTCTATACGCTTTTTTTTGTTACAACAAAATGGCGAACTCCTTTTTGATATGCTTCATCAATATAATCATGTCCATCTCTAAACGTCCCCTCTATAGCAAAAAACAATACATTTTTGCCGGAAATTATTCTCCTTGTATCATAAGCAATCGCTATGATTTCATCTTGACATTCATCTTTCTCTCCTGTCAAAATTTCTTTTATCAATCCGTATGTATAGTCTAATTTCAATGGTTTTCTTTTTGATAACAGCTACGGCATAAAGGCTTGTATTCTTCTTTTGCCCCCAATAATACTTGTTCTTCTTCAGGAACAGTCCGATGTGAAAACTGTGCTAATTCTCCACAATGAACACAAATTGCATGAACTTTTGAAATATACTCCGCAATACTCAATAAGAAAGGCATAGGTCCAAAAGGTTCTCCCTTAAAATCCATATCTAATCCTGCTACAATCACTCTTACTCCTTTATTAGCCAATTCATCCGCAACATCAATAATATCTCGATCAAAAAACTGAGTTTCATCAATCGCTACAACTCTTTCTCCTTCCCATTTATTCAATATATCCTTTGCCTTCTCAACAGGTATGGCTTCAAAACTCGTCCCTTGATGACTAACCACATTTTCTTTGTGATAACGCTGATCCACTGTAGGCTTTACCAGTAAAATTTTTTGGTTGGCAAATTCCGCTCTTTTTAAACGTCTAATCAGTTCTTCTGTTTTCCCTGAAAACATGGAACCACAGATAACTTCAATCCATCCTTTTTGTTTTACTTCATCCGGAAAATGTTCTAAAAACATAAGTCTTTTAATTTATTAACATCTTCGTTGGGAATATCTATTTCACTGTATAATTTAGAAAATACAAAATTTAAGACTAATACA
>JALWLM010000266.1:0-478 GCA_027084145.1 Crocinitomicaceae bacterium
CCTTTGAAGGTGAAAATATAAAAGAAGAAAAAATTAAAAAAGCCGTTAACTTATCTTTAACAAGATATTGCGGTGTTCATGCAATGTTTAAATCTTTTTCTGAAGTTTCTCACGATATTATCTTTAAAGAAAGATAAAAACCACACCTCATTCAATATTACAAAAGACTTCTATTTAAGTAAAATAGAAGTCTTTTTTCTTTATAAAACAAGTAAATACCTATACTCATTCCTGTCCTCATATTACCTGTTATTTTATATCCACATTCTCTTGTTAAAAACAAAACATTAATCTGTTTATTTTCTACTGAAAAAGACGTTATTTTTACATAAGAACAACTCAACTGGCTGATGTACATTTATATATATGAACATAAAAAAATTATCGACAAAGACACCTCTTCAATATGTGAATATCTTTTATGTGCTTGTTGAAAAACGCCAAAAGTCAGTAGAGCAAAGAGGTTGAAAAAAGATTT
>JALWLM010000266.1:488-4038 GCA_027084145.1 Crocinitomicaceae bacterium
TGAATTTTTGTTCATTTTTTAGACTTGATTTAAGAGAGAATTTTAACAACATTTGTAACTATGTTTAAGAAGTAACTTTATGATTATATCATTTCACAGCTAAAGTTGAAACTTACTTCTTAACGACACACAAATGGATAGAATTATCTTAACACTTTAAAATATTTGGCATGATGAAAGAAGAACCTATTTTAAAAGAGAACCCGAATCGTTTTGTCTTATTTCCTATACAGCATGATGATATCTGGGAAATGTACAAGACACAGCAAGCGATGATTTGGACAGCAGAAGAGTTAGACCTTGAGCAAGACATCGTTGACTGGGAAGAAAAACTAACGGATGATGAACGGCATTTCATCAAACATGTATTAGCATTCTTTGCTGCTTCTGATGGTATTGTTAATGAAAACTTAGCTGAAAACTTTGTAAAAGAAGTACAATATACCGAAGCGAAATTCTTTTACGGATTTCAAATCATGATGGAAAATGTTCACTCTGAAACTTACTCCCTTCTAATCGACACTTACATAAAAGATAATAAAGAAAAGGATTATTTATTCAATGCTATCGAAACATTCCCTCCTGTAAAAAAGAAAGCTGAATGGGCACTTCGATGGATTGAAAACGGTTCATTTGCGGAAAGACTAATTGCTTTTGCAGCAGTAGAAGGAATTTTCTTCTCAGGTTCTTTTTGCTCTATTTTTTGGCTGAAAAAAAGAGGGTTAATGCCGGGATTGTCATTCTCTAATGAACTTATTTCAAGAGACGAGGGACTTCACATGGATTTTGCGGTTTTATTATATAACAATCATTTAGTCAACAAGCTTCCTAAGGAGAAAATAGAAGAAATAATTACTAATGCAGTAGAAATTGAAAAGGAGTTCATTACAGAATCTTTACCTGTTCGACTTATTGGTATGAATGCTGATTTAATGACACAATACATTCAATTTGTAGCAGACAGGCTATTAACCGAATTAGGTAATGAAAAAGTATATAATGTGACCAATCCTTTTGATTTTATGGACGCCATCAATATAGAAGGTAAAACAAACTTCTTTGAAAAAAGAGTCGGAGATTACCAAAAAGCAGGCGTGAAAACAAAGGATGAAGGTGTGAAATTTAGTATTGATGAAGATTTTTAATCCCTAACCAAAAAAACAAAAAGAAAATATGTATGTAATTAAACGAGACGGAAGAAAAGAAGCTGTGAAATTTGACAAAATCACAGCAAGAATAAGTAAACTATGCTATGGCTTAGACCCTTTAGTTTCACCTGAAAAGGTAGCCATGAAGGTCATTGAAGGACTGTATGATGGTGTAACCACAACAAAATTAGACAACTTAGCCGCAGAAGTAGCTGCCGCAAAAACAACTGAACATCCGGATTATGCTCTATTAGCATCAAGAATAGCTGTTTCTAATCTTCATAAGGAAACAAAAAAAGTGTTCTCGGATGTAATGACTGATTTATATAATTACATCGACCCAAAAACGGGAGAAAGAGCAGCACTTCTTTCTGACGAGGTATATAACATCATCCAAGAAAATAAAGAAAAACTAGATTCAAGTATCATCTATGATAGAGATTTTAGATACGATTATTTTGGGTTTAAAACTTTAACCCGCTCCTATTTATTAAAACTCAACGGACAAATAGCTGAACGTCCGCAGCATATGTTAATGAGAGTCGCAATAGGGATACATAAAAATGATATTGAATCGGCAATAAAAACATACAATTTAATGTCTGAGGGGTGGTTTACTCACGCAACACCTACTTTATTCAACTCGGGAACACCAAAACCTCAAATGTCTTCATGTTTCTTGTTAACAATGAAAGAAGATAGTATCGAGGGAATTTATGACACATTAAAATCTTGTGCTAAAATATCACAATCTGCGGGAGGTATCGGGCTATCTATCCATGATATTCGCGCAAAAGGATCTTACATAAAAGGAACAAACGGGCAATCCAATGGTATCGTGCCAATGCTCCGAGTTTTCAACGACACCGCAAGGTATGTTGATCAAGGAGGAGGTAAAAGAAAAGGGTCTTTCGCTATTTACATAGAGCCTTGGCATGCGGATATTTTTGATTTCTTGGATTTAAAGAAAAATCATGGAAAAGAAGAAATGAGAGCAAGAGATCTTTTCTATGCTTTATGGATCCCTGATCTGTTTATGAAAAGAGTTAAAGAGAATGGAGATTGGACATTAATGTGTCCAAACGAATGCCCCGGGCTATCAGATACACATAGTGAAGAGTTTGAAGCACTATATACAAAGTATGAAAAAGAAGGAAAAGGAAGAAAAACAATTAAAGCACAAGACCTTTGGTTTAAAATATTAGAATCTCAAATTGAGACTGGAACGCCTTATATGCTTTATAAGGATGCCGCAAATGCTAAATCAAACCAACAAAATCTTGGAACAATAAAATCATCCAACTTATGTACGGAAATTATCGAATATACCGCTCCGGACGAAGTTGCTGTTTGTAATCTTGCTTCTTTAGCTCTCCCTAAATATGTTACAGACAACAAAGAATTTGATCATCAGAAATTATTTGAAGTTACTTATCAAGCAACGGTCAACCTAAATCGAATTATTGATGAGAACTATTATCCCGTAGAAGAAGCAAGAAACTCTAATATGCGTCACAGACCGATCGGATTGGGAGTTCAAGGTCTTGCGGACACATTTATTATGATGGGATATCCATTTGAATCTGAAGAAGCAAGAGCACTTAACAAAGAAATTTTTGAAACAATCTACTATGCAGCAATGACTGCCTCTAAAGATTTAGCTAAAGAAGAAGGTCCGTATGAAACATGGGAAGGATCACCTATTTCAAAAGGAATCTTTCAATGGGATATGTGGGGAGTTAAACCTTCTGACCGTTGGGAATGGGAAGTCCTTAGAGAAGAAGTTAAAAAACATGGTGTACGAAACTCACTACTTCTTGCTCCAATGCCGACAGCTTCTACAGCACAGATACTTGGCAACAATGAATGTTTTGAACCCTACACTTCAAATCTTTATACACGAAGAGTATTGTCGGGAGAATTTATCGTCGTAAACAAACACTTGCTTAAAGATCTTGTAAAAGAAGGTTTATGGGATGAAAAAATGCGTCAAAAACTAATGGCATCAAACGGGTCCATTCAAAATATCCCTGAAATTCCTCAACGCCTTAAAGATTTATATAAAACTGCTTGGGAAATTTCTCAAAAAGCAATTATCAATCAAGCAGCAGATAGAGGAGCTTTTATTTGTCAGTCGCAGTCACTTAATATCTTCATGGAGGATGCCACATTCTCTAAGCTGACCTCTATGCACTTCTATGGTTGGCAAAAAGGATTAAAAACCGGAATGTATTACTTAAGAACAAAAGCTGCTACAGGAGCCGTTAAATTTACGGTAAACAAAGCTTTGATTGAAGAGCCAACTGCTCAAAAATTAGATGAGGCCGAGGCTTGTTCTATCGAAAACGGAGATGATTGTGAAATGTGTTCAGGATAAAAAATCAACTTTTAATTAAAACAGA
>JALWLM010000267.1 GCA_027084145.1 Crocinitomicaceae bacterium
ACATAGATCGGATTATGTTAGATAATTTCACTCCTGAGAAAATTATTGAAGTTTTACCTAAAATACCTAAAAGATACGAAGTCGAAGCATCAGGAGGAATTACAGAAGAAACAATTCGCTCTTATGCAAAAACCGGAGTGGATTTTATTTCGGTTGGTGCTTTAACACATAGTTTTAAGAGTCTTGATATGTCTTTGAAAGCAGATTTCAGATAATGACTACTTACTAAAAATAAAAAAGCTCCATAATCATGGAGCTTTTTTCGTTATAAAAAGAGGAAATAAGTTATTTTTTAACCTTGTCAACGATTGCTTTAAACGCTTCCGGATGATTCATTGCTAAATCAGCAAGAACCTTACGGTTAAGTTCAATACCATTCTTTTTGACAAGTCCCATAAATTGAGAATAATTCAATCCATGTTGACGAGCGCCTGCGTTGATACGCATAATCCACAAAGAACGGAAGTTTCTTTTCTTTTGCTTTCTACCTGAATAAGCATAAAGCAATCCTTTTTCAACTGCATTCTTTGCTACTGTCCAAACATTTTTTCTTCTGCCAAAGTATCCTTTGGCAAGTTTCATGATTCTTTTTCTTCTAGCTCTTGAAGCTACGTGATTTACTGATCTTGGCATAATTTTAAGTTTTTTGGTAAGAAGTGCATCACTGTTTCAGATGGCTTATTTACTCATTACCGGGTTAAACAATTTTAAAACCGGGCATGAATTACTTCATGCACAATTGAATTTTAACATTCGGTTCATCTGCTTTATGTACTAAAGTAGAATGTGTTAACCGAAGTTTTCTCTTTTTACTTTTTTTGGTCAAAATATGACTTTTAAAAGCATGTTTTCTTTTGATTTTACCGCTTCCAGTGATTGTGAATCTTTTCTTCGCACTGGATTTTGTTTTCATTTTTGGCATTGCTCTTCTTTTTAAATGTTTATACCTCTTTTTATAACGTTCGACCGAAGTCGATTTTTTACTTTTTCTTTTTAGGGTTGATCATCATGATCATTTTTTTTCCTTCTAATTTTGGAAGTTGCTCAATCACTCCGTATTCAGATAATTCTTGAGCAAGTCTAAGTAGTAATATTTCTCCTCGGTCTTTAAATACAATTGTTCGACCTTTAAAGAATACATAAGCTTTTACTTTATTGCCTTCTTCTAAGAATTTTTTTGCATGTTCCAATTTAAAGTTAAAATCATGGTCATCTGTATTGGGACCGAAGCGAATTTCTTTAATTTGTATTTTCGCTTGTTTTGATTTTAATTCTTTTTGTTTTTTTCGTTGGTTGTATAAAAACTTTTTGTAATCTAAAATTTTACACACCGGAGGATTTGCCTTTGGTGAGATTTCTACCAAATCAAGACCTTCTTCATCTGCTAATTTTAGTGCCTCTCTTGTTGAAATAATAATCGGTTCTTGTCCTTCTCGAACCAATCTTATTTCTCTTGCAGTAATTTTTTCGTTAATTCGATGAAGTTCTTTTTCTTCTCGTTTAACAAAGTTTTTCCTGTGTGGTTTTCTCATTCAGTTTTAATCTATTGATAATTCTTGTTCTACTTCTTTTAAAATCAAATCTTTAAACTCTTCTATCGTCATTGCACCAATATCTCCTTCACCTCTTTTTCTAACTGCTACCTTTCCTCCATTCATCTCTTTCTCTCCAATAATCAGCATAAATGGTATTTTATTCATCTCTGATTCTCGAATTTTTTTTCCTATTTTTTCATTTCTATCGTCAATGAAACCGCGAATATCGTAATTATTTAGCAAATCTAAAACTTTTTTAGCGTATTCATTGTATTTATCACTAATTGGAAGGATAGAAAATTGTTCTGCTGTCAACCAAAGAGGGAAATTTCCAGCACAATGTTCGAGTAATACGGCAACAAAACGTTCCATAGAACCGAATGGGGCTCTATGAATCATAACGGGTCGATGTTTTTGATTATCTGCCCCTGTGTATTCCAATTCAAAGCGTTCCGGGAGATTGTAATCGACTTGGATTGTACCCAATTGCCATTCTCTACCGATAGCATCTTCCACCATAAAGTCAAGCTTTGGACCGTAAAAAGCAGCTTCTCCGTATTCGATATAGGTATTTAATCCTTTTTCTTCCGCAGCTTCTATAATTGCTTTTTCTGCTTTTTCCCAATATTCATCTTTCCCAATGTATTTTTCTTTATTGTCCGGGTCACGTAAAGAGATTTGAGCTTTAAAATTTTCAAATTTTAATGTTTTGAAAATGTAAAGTACAAGGTCAATAACTTTCTTAAATTCATCTTTTACTTGGTCTTGTGTGCAAAAAATGTGAGCATCGTCTTGAGTAAAACCACGTACACGTGTTAGTCCATGAAGCTCTCCTGATTGTTCATAACGGTAAACCGTTCCAAATTCTGCAAATCGTAAAGGAAGGTCTTTGTAAGATCTTGGTTGAGATTTATAAATTTCACAGTGGTGCGGACAGTTCATGGGTTTTAATAAAAACTCTTCTCCTTCATGTGGTGTTTTAATCGGTTGAAAAGAATCTTCTCCGTATTTCTCATAGTGTCCCGAGCAAACATAAAGGTCTTTATGTCCGATATGTGGTGTCATCACAGGTTGATATCCTGATTTGCGTTGTGCTTTCTTTAGAAAGTTTTCTAATCGTTCTCTTAATGCTGCTCCCTTAGGTAGCCAAAGAGGTAATCCTTGTCCTACTTTTTGTGAAAAAGTAAAAAGTTGCAATTCTTTTCCCAATTTACGATGATCTCTTGCTTTTGCTTCTTCTAATCGTTCTAAATATTCTTTTAATTCTGAATTTTTAGGAAAAGTAATACCGTAAATTCGAGTTAATTGTTTTCGGTTTTCATCACCTCTCCAATAGGCTCCGGCGATAGAAGTTAATTTGATTGCTTTAATCTTTCCAGTGTCGGGAATATGAGGACCTCTACATAAATCGGTAAAATTACCTTGTGTATAGAAAGTGATATCTCCGTCTTGCAAATCTTCTAATAACTCCAGTTTGTACTCATCTTCCTTTTCTTGGAAGTATTTAATTGCATCTTCTTTTGAAATTTCTTGCCTGATATAAGCATTTTTTTGCTTGGCAAGTTCTTTCATCTTTTGTTCTATTTTAGGTAAATCAGCTTCTGAAATATGATAATCCAAAAAATCTACGTCGTAGTAAAATCCGTTTTTAATCGGAGGACCTATGGCTAATTTTATTCCCGGATAAAAATATTCTAAAGCTTCAGCCATTAAATGAGCTGATGAATGCCACATGGTAGACTTTCCTTCTTCGTCATTCCAAGTTAAAAGTTGAAGTGCTACATCTTCTTCGATAGGAAGTGTTGCATCCATTACTTTTCCATTGACTTTTGCAGCAAGAACATTACGAGCTAATCCTTCGGATATACTTTTTGCAATATCAAGTGCTGTTGTTCCTTTTTCAACTTCTCGAATAGATCCGTCCGGTAGTGTTATTTTAATCATCTTAATATGTTGAGGTGTATTTACATAAATAAATTAACAAGATGCAAAGTTACAAAAAAGAAAAAGAGGAATAGATATAAAAAGAAAGATAGTTTTTTTAAGTTTGTAATGAACAAATAAAAATAAAACTATGAAAAAGTTATTACTATCATTTGCATTTTTAGTAATGTTTTATAATGTACAATCGCAAGTTAATCCTCATGCCATAGGATTGAGAGGAGGTGGAGGTGCTTTTGGTATCGGAGGAGAAATCTCTTACCAACATGGATTAGGAGAATCTAATCGCTTAGAATTAGATTTAGGAGCTAATAGCTATTATTTTGTATTATCAGGAATTTATCACTGGAATTGGAATATTACCGGAGGGTTAAATTGGTTTATCGGTCCCGGAGTACAACTAGGAAGTTTTAAAGAGGGAGGTTTACTTCTTTCAGCCGGAGGGCAAATAGGTTTGGAGTACGATTTTAATGAGCATGGAGTTCCTTTATTATTAGGTCTGGATACTCGCCCAATGATTATCTTTAACAATGCTTACGGCTATGGTTGGG